>JANMPY010000284.1:0-5535 GCA_031370095.1 Betaproteobacteria bacterium | reverse complement strand
TGCGGCTTGATCACGTCGCTGCCCATCTTGTATTTCAGGCAATTTTTCGCGCGCCATTCTTCAATCTGTTTCCACCACGTGCCAATCGCTTTGCCGTCCGGCTTTTGTTCAGCCGCTTTCAATAGCGCGATCAGCTCGACCAACACGTCCTTGATGTTACCGACGATGGGCACGTCGACTTTCACGCGCTTGGAAATCGACGAAGGGTCGATGTCGATGTGAATGATTTTTCTCGTTGGGTTGCCCGCTGCAAAGTGCGTCGGATTACCGATCACGCGATCATCAAAGCGCGCGCCGATGGCGAGCAACACGTCGGAATTTTGCATCGACATATTGGCTTCGACCGTGCCGTGCATGCCGAGCATGCCGACAAATTGTTTGTCCGACGCCGGATATGCGCCGAGACCCATCAGCGTATTGGTACACGGATAGCCTAATAAGCGCACCAACTCTGTTACTTGCTCGGATGCGTTTCCCAGCACCGCACCACCGCCGACGTAAATCATCGGCCGCGTCGCACCGAGCAACATTTGCATCGCTTTTTTGATTTGCCCCGCGTGTCCCTTCGTGACCGGACGGTAGGAGCGCATCTCGACGCTTGCCGGATAATGAAACGGTGTTTTCGCCGCCGACACGTCCTTGGGAATATCCACCAGTACGGGGCCGGGCCTGCCGGTGGTGGCAATGTAGAACGCTTTCTTTATCGTCTCCGCGAGATCAGCAACATCCTTCACCAGAAAATTATGTTTCACGCACGGACGCGTAATGCCGACCGTGTCGCACTCCTGAAATGCATCCTGACCGATGGCGTGCGTGGGCACCTGGCCGGTGATGACAACCATCGGAATCGAATCCATGTAGGCGGTCGCGATACCGGTGACGGCGTTGGTCACGCCGGGACCTGAGGTCACCAGCGCCACGCCACATTTGCCGGTCGCGCGCGCGTACGCGTCGGCCGCGTGCAGGGCGGCCTGCTCGTGTCGCACCAGAATGTGCGAGAAAGATTTTTGTTTGTAAATTTCGTCGTAAATGACCAACACCGCGCCACCGGGATAGCCGAACAAAAATTCAACGCCTTCGGCGGCGAGCGCGCGGCAGACGATTTCGGCACCGCTCAACATTTCAGTTGTGTCGGTCGTAGCGGGTGATTGTGGTGCGTCGGAAAGTTTCATGGGGGGCTTCTAGTGAGTGGGTGTGGTTAATTGTTACAGAGGCGACTCTGCACGCACTCCTTTGCTTGAGGCGTGCGGCGTGTTCGCTGCCTGTAACGGATGTTGCGCGCTGGTTGATGCAAACAGACCGTTGTGCGGCCATTTGCAAAGCGCCCGACTCACTACGCCAACCACGTCCGCATGCCCATTCAGGCAAAATGCGACAAACCGGGGGTCGCCCGGCGGATTGTGCAGTGCGCAAAAATAGAACATTACCTATTGGGCGACGAATGGTCAAGCGCTATCCCGCAAGCGCTGGAATCTTGTTAGACTTCGGCCACAACCAGCGGGGCATTCTGCCCGTATAAAACAACTTAATCGTTCATCCTGAGGAAACCCTGTCCACCAGACAAGAAATGTCGGATTTTTTGGCTTCCGTCGAAAAACGCGCCTTCAAGCAGGCCGTTTATGCGGTGCGCCAGGACGAATCCGCGCTGGATATTGTGCAGGACGCGATGATGAAACTCGCCGAAAAATACGCGGATCGTCCACTCGAAGAGCTGCCAATGCTGTTCCAGCGGATATTGCAAAATACCATCCGCGACTGGTTTCGCCGTTCAAAAGTTCGCTCCACCTGGACCACGCTGTTCTCATCGTTCGGCAGTAAAGATGATGATGACGATTTCGATATTCTCGAATCGATTCAGGCCGACGACTCGGCCAATGTGCCGGTTTCTCCATCGGCGCAGTTGGAGCAGTCGCAACTATTAAAAATAATCGAGGATGCAGTCGAGCGTTTACCAGCGCGTCAACGCGAGGCGTTTATGCTGCGTTACTGGGAGGAACTGGACGTGGCTGAAACGGCAGAGTCAATGGGTTGCTCTCAGGGCAGCGTGAAAACACATTGCTCACGCGCCGTAGCATCGCTCTCTACTTTATTGAATGCAAAAGGGATTTCCCTACAGTCCGCGTTTCGAACCGACTGATAATTTGAGTAATGATGATGGATACTAAACAGGAAGCGGATTTCGCGAAAAAAATCACCAGCACCCTCAATTGGGGCTTGTCGCGCATCGAAGACGATAAACTCACACGCATTCGTGCCGGTCGCCAGAAAGCCATGGCCGCGTACCGTGAACCGGTCAGCATTATGGGCTTGGTGACCGTGTCCGGCCAAACGCTGGACATGTCCAATTGGATCCGGAAGCCCCTATTCTGGCTGCCGATTCTGGCCATCGTGGCGGCAGTGGGCGCATACACGTTCACGACTGCTGACGATATTTATGACGAAACCGGCGGCGAGCTCGACGCACAGCTCCTCACCGGCGAACTGCCTATCAATGCGTTTTTGGACAAGGACTTTGGCTCGTGGGTGAAAGAATCCTCGCAATAATTGTTGCCGCAACGCTGGCGCTTATGCTGGCATTTCATGCCCCTGGTTCGCATGCAGAAGTAAAACCGGACGCCAAGACCACGACCAAATCCGCGCCAGTGCCGTGGAAAAAAATTCCGGAAAGCGAGCGCCGCGTGTTGGTGCCGCTTGAAAAAGATTGGGCACAACTTCCTGCAACGCAGCAGCGCAGGCTGGTTGGCGCAGCAAAAAAATATCCCACGCTGGTGCCGATTCAGCAGGAGCGCTTTCAGGAGCGGATCAAAGAATGGTCGGCACTGACACCTGCGCAACGCCATGCGGCTCGCGATAAGTATAAAGATCTCTCTAATCTGCCGCCGGCCAAGCAATACGACTTACGCGAAAAGTGGCAGGAGAAAGCCACGCAGTCCAGAGACCCCGCCAAGGCATCGCCCGACTCGCCCGCCAAGTAGGTGGCAGCCACGTCGCCCGAGGCCGTTATAAAGGCCGCCCAAGCGCCCCCAGCCGCGCCCGGCATCAAGCGCCGCGTCGCCTCACTCGCGTATGAGTCCATGCTGCTGCTTGCGCTGCTGTTCATTGCCGCCTTCCCGGTGGCGGGACTGAAAGGTGCCGCGCTCTCAGGCGCGCCACACTTCATTTTTCAGGCCTATCTGCTGTGCGTAACGGCGGCGTACTTCACATGGTTTTGGCGACACGGTGGACAAACGCTGGCGATGAAGACTTGGGCGTTTCGAGTCGTCAATATTGACGGCAGCAATTTGAATTTTGCGCGGGCTCTCATCCGCTTTTTTATTGCGCTGATTTTTTATGGCCCCGCGTGTGCAGGTCTCGTGCTGTTATTTTTCCCGGAACGGGTGAGCCGCGTGATCACGATGTGGGCGTTCCTGCCGATGGCAGCGACCGTTTTGTGGGCACGCTTTGATTTAGATCGCCAGTTCTTGCATGACCGCATGGCGGGAACGCGATTGGTCGACGCGAAACTGTCAAAAAAATAACGTAGATCGCCATTTGGCGCGGCGTTTCAGCAATTTTCGGCCTGCGCGCCGCGCCAGCGCTAGATTTTCAATGTTGAAAATCGCGCCGGGTATTCCTTCCATGCCAGCAGCACCACCGCCACACCAAGAAATAGCAGCAGTGGAATCGACACCGTTAAAAATGGCAGCCAATCGTTAAGCACGGCAAGATGCGACGCCAATTGGTTCAGGAAATAAAACCCCAGACCGATCATGATGCCCAGCAGCATTTTGCCGCCGACGCCGCTCGCGCGCTGTGACTGAATCGCAAACGGAATCGCGGCCAACATCATGACAACAACCGCCAACGGCTGAAACACCTTCGCCCAAAAAGCCAACTGATAACGGGTGCTGTTTTGTTTGTTGTCACGAAGATGCTCGATGTACGAATTCAGATTCAGCAGCGACATGTCATCCGGTTTGACGCGCAGCACCGCCAGCAAATCGGGTGTCATCGCGGAATTCCAGGTGGCCACGGGCAGCTGCTCCATCCGCGCGCGTACGCCATCAAACGTGGTTTTCTCAACCTCGTTCAGCACCCAGCGGTTATTGCTGTCGTCGTATCCGGCACTTTTTGCCAGGCTGATGGACGCCAGCCGATAAGTACGGTCGAACTCATAAATGCGCATGTTCAATAATTTCGTGTCGAGCGTGACAATCTGAATATTGACAAACGAAAGACCGTCTTTCACCCAGAACCCCGAGCGAAATTCCTGTGCGACCACGCTGCTGGTGGCGGCCAGCCGCATGCGCTTGGCGGCGTCCTCGGCGGCCGGTGCGACAAACTCGCCAAATAAAAAAGTCAGCGCCGAAAATCCCAAACCAATCACGGTTGCAAACCCCGCCAATTTGGTCAACGATAATCCCGACGCACGCATCACGGTGAGTTCCGACTGCATTGACAGTCGCGAGACCGCGAACAGCGTTCCCATGAGTGCGGCGACCGGGAAAATAACCACGACGTGTGATGGTTGCTTCAGCGCCACGTACAACAGCACGGTGGCGAGCGGGTAGTTGCCTTTGCCGAGACTGTCGATCTCGTTGATGAGATCAAACAGCGCGAACAGCGCGAGCAGCGCCAGCAGCAGCAGCAGCGTCGCAAAAAATATTTCGCGGGTGAGGTAGCGGAAGAAGATGGTCAATGGAAAGAGATGCCAGGCGGCGCATGCGAAGGAGAACTGATTTTATCCCAGCATGTCGCGCAAACGCTGCGTCAACACTTCCGCCTCTGCGCTGCCGCTCGCTTTGCCAATCGCCTGCCTGTAGGGCTCCACCATCGCCCTGAGATCCTCGACCGTGCCGGCGCGCTCTAATTTGAGTGTGAAGAAAAACGCCTTGATCCCCATCGCGTTGACGACCGACACATTCATAAAAGTTTTCGCCTGCCGAAACTGCGCGTAAAGTTCGTCCGGCGTGTTGCCGCGCGGAGCCACTGCCGCCGTGTCCGCCGATGGCGTCGCCGATACGGTGACGCTACCAACTTTGGCGATGAGCTCAATGGTGATCAGTTGTTCCAGAAAATCTTTCGGCGCGCCAACTTTCTCCGCCTCGTCTCGCAAAATGAGCAGGGGTTGCTTGCCGTCAATCAGGATCAACATTGTTCTCAGCCGGGGCTGAAGCTTTAGCTTGCGCGCGCTGACCTCCTGAACGCCAAGCGCCGTTTTGCCATAAATGTCCGCGACGCTCATCATTTCCTTCGTGGGGAGAATTAGCCGTGCGAGTATGTATCGTTTATATTTTCATAGTACAACAGAAGCTGACTTGTAACGCAATTGTAAATTTTCACGCATAGGCGTGAATGTCCCACGCCGCCGTCCGAAAAAAAAGCCCGCTTGCGCGGGCTTTTGATGGAACAAAATTAAAGCTTAATGCTCGTCGTGATCGATGGTTCGATCCTTCGTTTCCTTCAGGAACAGCGTACCAATTACAACGGTCATTAACGCCACGATGATTGGATACCAGAGTCCGTAGTAAATATCGCCGGACGCCGCCACCATGG
>JANMPY010000281.1:0-4110 GCA_031370095.1 Betaproteobacteria bacterium | reverse complement strand
ATTGGCGGCGTTCGCGTTCAGCGTTTCAGCCGGATGAATCAGCAGTATGCGAAAGCCATCACGATGCGTGGAGAGCGTCATGAAATCGGCGATGTTGCGTATTTGTTCGACCTTTATTTCTTTGCTCTTCTTTTTTTCTTTAGCCTCTGCGTCGACCGGCACTTCCGCATCGACATCGTCTTCGCTCAATGCTTCCGGCAACAGCTCACGAAAATCCGGGTGATTGCCATGGCTAAACCAGCCACAGGCATCACATTTTCCGCACGCCACGGCACTGTCGGGCGATTCACACAACAACGATTGCGCAATTGCGCGCGCGAACTCAACTTTGCCGATGCCCTGGCGGCCATACAGCAACATCGCGTGCGGCAGATTCTCGCGGCGGGTCAACAATTCGCGCAGCGGCGCTTCTTGCCAAGGCAGCAGACCGATGCTCATAGCGAATCGATCAGCGTGCCGAGTTCGGCACGAATTTCAGGCAGGCTGCGCGCTGAATTGATTACCTTGATGCGACGTGGAAATTCAGCCGCGCGCTTGAGATACGCAGCGCGCACGTTGAAAAAGAAATCGCCTTGTTCGCGCTCGAATTTGTCCGGTGCTGCGGCGCCCTTGTCGAGACGCTCTCGCGCAACGTCGAGTGGGACGTCAAACAGCAGCGTGAGATCGGGCTGCAAATGTCCGTGTACCCATTCCTCCATTGCCGCAATACGCAATTCAGACAGGCCGCGGCCGCCGCATTGGTAGGCAAAAGTGGAGTCGGTGAAGCGATCACACAATACCCACGCGCCTCTGGCCAGCGCGGGCGCAATGATTTCCTGGAGTTGCTCGGTGCGGGACGCAAACATGAGCAGCGTTTCGGTGTCGCCGTGCATTTTTTCATTTAGCACGATGCTGCGAATTTTTTCGCCCAAGGCTGTACCGCCGGGCTCGCGCGTCGACACCACTTCATGGCCATGCGTCTTGATGCGCTCGGCGATGAAGGCCAGATGCGAGGATTTACCCGCACCGTCGATACCTTCGAGTGTTATAAATTTACCCGCCATTGAACTTTTCCGTCATGCTATTTTCCGAGCTGATATTTGCCGACGGCGCGATTGTGTTCATCCAGCGAACGCGAAAAATAATGACTGCCGTCACCCTTTGCGACAAAGTATAGCTTGTCAGATTGCGCGGGCTTCACGGCGGCAAGCAACGCGCCCCAGCCGGGCATGGCGATCGGCGTTGGCGGCAAACCGTCGCGCGTGTAGGTGTTGTACGGCGTGTCGGTGGTCAGGTCGCGTCGACGGATGTTGCCGTCATATCGTTGCCCCATGCCGTAGATCACGGTGGGGTCGGTTTGCAGGCGCATCGGAATTCGCAGCCGATTGGTGAACACCGAGCCGATCAGCGGGCGCTCATCGGCCTTACCGGTTTCTTTCTCGATAATGGAGGCCATGATGAGTGCTTCATAGGGGCTCTTATAGGGCAGTCCGGGTTCGCGTTGCGCCCACGCTGCGGATAGTTTTTGCTGCATCATCCGGTAGCTTTTTTTCAGCAAATCAAGATCGCTGGCGCCGGCCGAAAATTGGTAGGTATCGGGAAAAAATAAACCTTCCGGGTTGGGCTCGGCGGCACCAATGCGTTTCATGACGTCAGCAGTTGATGCCCCGCGCAATGTGGCCTTCAACTCGTTGACGCTCTCAAGTTGTGCGCGCATTTCGGCGAAGGTGATGCCTTCCACAAACGTAATGGAGACGCTGATGACGTCGCCACGCTCAAGTTTTTGCAGCAGCGCCAGCGGAGTGATTGGCTCGGTCAAATTGTAAGTGCCAGCCTGAATGCCGGTTGCACGACTGGTTGCGCGCCCCAGCAGCCAAAAACTTTGCGCCTCGGGCAACAGATTGGCGTCGGTCAATTGCCTGGCGAGACTTTTCAGCGATGCACCGGGCTTTACGGTGAATGCGAACGGTGACATTGGCAGCGGCAGCGGACTATTCGCGTAGTAATAAAACCAGCCGCCGATCGCCAGCGCCACTGCCAGCGCACATCCTGACAAGATAAACAGGAGTCGTTTCATCGCTATGGACTTGCCACGCACTGCGCAGGACTACGCAAATTTCTTGATGACCAGCGTACCGTTGGTGCCACCAAACCCAAACGAGTTGGACAGTGCTACGTCAATCTTCATTTCGCGCGCAGTATTGGCGCAGTAGTCGAGATCGCACTCCGGATCCTGATTAAAAATATTGATCGTGGGTGGAGAAATTTGATGGTGAATCGCCAGTGCCGTAAAGACCGCCTCAATGCCACCCGCCGCACCGAGCAAATGACCGGTCATCGACTTGGTCGAATTAACCACCAGCTTGTACGCGTGCGCACCAAACACCGCCTTCATTGCCTCGGTTTCATTTTTGTCGCCGAGCGGCGTTGAGGTGCCGTGGGCATTGATGTAGTCGACTGTATCGGCATTCACGCCGGCGTTTTTCAGCGCATTCAACATCCCGCGGCGCGGCCCGTCCATGTTCGGCGCGGTAATGTGGTGGGCATCAGCGCTCATGCCCATCCCAGCCAGCTCACCGTAAATGCGTGCGCTGCGGGCGGTGGCGTGCTCCAGCGACTCCAGCACCAGAATACCGGCACCCTCGCCCAGCACGAAGCCGTCACGGTCTTTATCGAATGGCCGGCTGGCCGTTTCAGGCGAATCGTTACGCTCGGACAGCGCCTTCACCGCACAAAAGCCACCCATGCCTGCAAGGCACACGGTGGCCTCTGAGCCACCCGCGATCATCACATCGGCGTCGCCATATTCGATGAAGCGCGCCGCGTCGCCGATGCAATGTGTAGACGTGGTGCAGGCCGACACCATCGACACGTTCGGTCCTTTGAAGCCGTAGAGAATCGAGATCATGCCGGCGACCATGTTGACGATCGAGCCGGGCACAAAAAATGGCGAAATCCGCCGCGGCCCCTTGGCGATCATCTCGCGAATATTGTCTTCGATCATCGGCAAGCCACCGATGCCGGAGCCAACATTCACGCCGATGCGCTCCGCGTTTTGTTCCGTCACAACCAAACCCGCATCGTCCATCGCCATTTTGGTCGCTGCGATGCCGTAGTGGATAAAGGTATCCATGCGCCTGACTTCTTTGGGCGACATCCAATCGGCGGCGTTGAAATTCTTCACCTCACCGGCAAAGCGGGTTGGTAGCAGACTCGCGTCGAAATGCGTGATCGGGCCAATGCCGCCGCGCCCGTTGATGGTGTTATCCCATGCTTCGGCGATGCCGTTGCCCACCGGCGAAACGATACCGAGACCCGTGATGACAACGCGCCGTTTTGACATGATTTAAAAAGTTGGTTTGGAAATACTGGCGGGCCGACGACAAGACGACAAGGTCAGCGACAAAATCGACGGCCCGTAAGGCAAATTACTTCTTCAAATTCGCGTTGATGAAGTCGATGGCCTGTTGCACATTCGTGATCTTTTCGGCAGCCTCATCAGGAATCTCGGTTTCGAATTCTTCTTCGAGTGCCATCACGAGCTCGACGTTATCGAGCGAATCCGCACCGAGATCTTCGACGAACGAGGATTCGTTCTTGATGTCGGCCTCGGCTACGCCGAGTTGTTCCGCTACAATTTTTCTGACGCGAGCTTCAATAGTGTCCATTTGCTGCTTCCTCCAACAGGGGTGTGAAATTTAACAACGCTATTTTACCTAAAACCGGGGCCGTAAACTGGTGACGCCTTCGACCTTCAATACAACCTTAATCCATGTACATGCCGCCGTTGACGTGAATGGTATTACCGGTCACGTAGGCGGCAGCGGGTGACGCAAGGTACAGCACCGCTTCGGCAACATCATTGGCATGCCCCAGACGACCGAGCGGAATGTTTGCGACCAGTTTTGTCACGTGTTCAAGCGCCAATGCTTTAGTCATGTCGGTCTCGATAAAGCCGGGCGCCACGCAATTAACCGTGATGTTGCGGCTGCCGACTTCGCGCGCCAACGCTTTGGTAAATCCCACGAGCCCTGCTTTGGCGGCGACATAATTCACTTGACCGGCGTTACCCATCGAGCCCACCACTGAGCCAATGCTAATAATGCGTCCCGCGCGCGCTTTCATCATCGA
>JANMPY010000189.1:0-13881 GCA_031370095.1 Betaproteobacteria bacterium | reverse complement strand
GACATTTTTTAGCCTCGGCGTGCGCACCGGCTTTGTCGTCGCGCTGGCCATTCCGCTGGTGTTGGCGGCGACATTTTTATTCATGTCCTTGTTCAATGTCGGGCTACACAAGATTTCATTGGGCGCGTTGATTTTGTCGCTGGGGCTGCTGGTTGATGACGCCATCATCGCGGTCGAAATGATGGCGATCAAAATGGAGCAAGGCTGGGATCGGATGAAGGCGGCGAGTTTCGCCTACACGTCGACGGCATTCCCGATGTTGACAGGCACCATCATCACCGCGGCGGGCTTCCTGCCAATCGCCACCGCCAAATCGGGCACCGGCGAATATACCCGTTCGATCTTTCAGGTGACATCTCTCGCGCTGATTATTTCGTGGTTCGCGGCGGTTATTTTCATTCCGTATTTTGGCTTCAAATTTCTGCCGGACTACAAGGATGGCCGCCCGATTATCACGCCGCGCATTCGCCGCATCGCCGCATGGGTTATGCGCATTCCCCTCGTCGGCAAACGCCTCGCGTTGCGGATCGCGCCCGCAGACGTTGCCAGCACCGGCGCACCTGCCGCGCATGGCGATCACGATGTGTACGACAAGCCTTTTTATCGGCGTTTTCGCACGACAGTCGCGTGGTGTGTCACGCACCGGAAGACAGTATTGATCGCGACGCTGCTGCTGTTCGCCGTTTCGTTATTTGCCTTCAAGTTTGTGCAGCAACAATTTTTCCCGTCCTCTACCCGCGTGGAGCTGATGGTCGACATTAAATTGCCGGAGGGATCGTCATTTCAGGCGACCGACGAACAAGTAAAAGTACTTGAGGCTTTTCTGGAAACGCAGAAGGATCTTTATTCCAACTACGTAAGCTACATTGGCGCCGGCACGCCGCGTTTTTATTTTCCGCTCGATCAACAATTACCGACACCAAGTTTTGCGCAATTTGTCATCACGTCAAACGGTGTGAAGGCGCGCGAAGAATTACGGGTAAAGCTTATCAATATGTTTGACGCGAGCTTTCCGGCCGCACGTACGCGTGTGCAGCGCCTCGAAAACGGTCCGCCGGTCGGCTTCCCGGTGCAGTTCCGCGTTTCGGGCGATGACATCCCCACCATCCGCGCGCTGGCGGGCGAGGTCGCGGCTGTGATGCGCGCCAACAAAAATCTGGTGAACGTGCAATTCGACTGGGACGAGCGCTCCAAGGTCATCAAGCTCGATGTCGATCAGGACAAGGCGCGCTTGCTGGGCACGTCGTCGCAGGAGGTCGCCGCGTTTTTGAATAGCTCGCTCAACGGCACGCAGGCAACATTTTTCCGTGAACGTGACAAGCAAATCGAAGTGCTGATTCGTGGTGCCGCTGACGAGCGCGCAAAGCTGCATCTGCTGGAGAGCTTGAATGTGCCGACCCGCTCAGGCCGTGCGGTGCCACTGCTGCAAATCGCCACGGTGCGCTATGAATTTGAAGACGGCGTAATCTGGCGACGTGACCGTTTGCCAACCATCATCGTGCGCGCTGACATTTATGATTCCTCGGTGCAGCCAGCCACCGTCACGGGACAAATCGAGCCGCTGTTGGCGCCGATCAAAGCCAAACTTGAGCCCGGCTATCGCCTCGACGTGGCGGGCGCGGTCGAGGAAAGCGCCAAGGCGGGAGCATCCATCGCGGTTGGTGTGCCGCTGTTCCTGTTCGTGGTCGTCACTGCATTGATGATTCAGTTAATGAGTTTCCAGCGGGTAATTCTCGTGCTGCTCACGGCACCGCTCGGCCTCATCGGTGTGGCGCCGTTCCTGATTATTTTTAATAAACCTTTCGGCTTCGTAGCCACGCTGGGCACCATCGCGCTGTTCGGCATGATCATGCGCAATTCGGTGATCTTGATCGACCAGATCGAGAAAGATATCGCCGCCGGGCACGATTCTTTCAGCGCGGTGATTGACGCGACTGTGCGGCGGCTACGACCGATTGCGCTCACCGCACTCGCGGCGATTCTTGCGATGATTCCGCTCACGCGTTCGGATTTCTTCGGGCCTATGGCAGTGGCCATCATGGGTGGATTATTTGTTGGCACGCTGCTTACGCTGCTGTTTTTACCGGCGCTGTACGCGACCTGGTTTCGCGTGAAGCCTGCATCGCAGTCCGCAACTGCATAATCTTTCCTCCTCGTGATGGGTAAAAATATTTGCTCATTGCGTTTACGATGCCTGGCATATTTTGCTGGGCATTTTTTTTCGCATCACTGGAATAACGCGCGTTATTTGCCATCGACCTGCCCCGTGGCTTCGCTCCCCCCTCGTTCCCCCTTTGGAAAAGGCGGAAGAGTTTCACTTCAGCACGGCCGCATTAAGTGCGCAGTTGTATTTTGATTGACACCAGAAACGCGCTTTCGCCGCGCTACAATAAGCACATGATTTCATTTTCCCTATGGCGCATCGCAGCGCTGGTGCTTGCCTTCGTGTTATCAACCTCCCAAGCGCAGGCGCAAACTACATCGACCGACACATCGCCAACAGTGAAATCGCGTCCAAAAATTGGGCTGGCACTTTCCGGTGGTGGCGCGCGCGGCGCGGCGCATGTCGGCGTGATCAAAGTGCTGGAGGAATTAAACATTCCCATCGACTACATCGCCGGCACCAGCATGGGAGCGCTGGTGGGTGCGGCCTACGCATCGGGAACCTCGATCACCGAGCTTGAGCGCCGTCTGGAAGCCGCCGATTGGGACGATCTCCTGACCGATACGAGCCCCCGCGGTGACCGCAGCTTTCAACGCAAAGAGGAAGACGAGACGCGCCTGCTAAAGCTTGAGCTTGGCATCAAGGACGGCAGCTTGCGTTTGCCGGCCGGTGCAATTTCCGGCCAAAAGCTCGATACGCTTTTTAGCCTGATTACGCGCAGTGCGCCGGGCACGCTCGATTTTGATCGACTGCCGATCCCGTTCCGTGCCGTCGCGACCGATGCTGAAACAGGGCGCATGGTGGTATTCGTGCGTGGTCGTTTGCCGGACGCGATGCGCGCATCGATGTCGGTACCCGGCGCGATTGCGCCCTACCCGATTGGCGACAAAATTTATCTCGACGGTGGTCTCACCCGCAATCTGCCGGTCGACGTGGTGCGGGCGATGGGTGCCGATATTGTGATTGCGGTGAACATTTCCTCACCGCTACTGAAACGCAATGATATTTTGTCGATCGTCGGCGTGTCGCTGCAGATGATCAACATCCTCACCGAGCAAAACGTGCGGCAGTCGCTCGACGCATTAAAGCCCGGCGACTTCCTGATTTCTCCCGCACTCGACACCATCGGCTCGACCGATTTCAGCCTGGTGGCCGACGCGATTACGCTTGGTGCAGCATCCACCCGCGAGCAAGCGCCGCTATTGCAAAAACTGGCGGTGTCGTCGGCACTTTTTGCTGAACGCCGCCGCATGCAAACCGCGCGCGCCGCGATTCCATACACCGCAAGCGACAAGATCGATGAAATTCGCGTCATGGGACTACAGCGCGCGAATGAGCAGGAGTTGAAGCGCACGCTGGGTGTGCAGCCGGGTGACCCGGTGGATTTCAAAAAACTCAACATTGGCATTAGCCGCGTGTACGGCAGTGGCTATTTTGAACGCGTCAATTACGGTCTCACGACCGAAGGCAATCGCAATATCCTTGCAGTGAATGCGTTTGAAAAACCGTGGGGGCCAAACTATCTGCGCTTCGGCCTGTCGATGGCGGCAGATACGGCCGGTGAGGGGCGATTCGATTTGCTGGTGCGTTATCAGCAAACGCAATTCAATTCTGCCGGTGCCGAATGGCGGCACGACTTGCAGGTGGGACGCGATCGCCGCTTCGCCTCGCAATTTCAGCAGCCCTTCGGTGGCACCGGCATTGCCAACTCGCTTAGCATTATTGGCGGGGTTGAATTCACGCGCCGCCCCATCGATCTTTATCTCGACGGCAGGCGCGCGGGGCAATATCAAATAACGAGCAAGACCGTCAACGTCGATTTTGGTGTCGATCTGGGGCGCGATGCGATTGCGCGACTTGGGCTTGTGCGCGGCAACATCGATGGCGCAGTGAACATCGGTGCGCTGCTGCCCGATTTCAAATCGCGTGAAGGTGGTGTCCGTTTCCGCACGGTTTACGACAGCCTCGACGATGCCAGCTTTCCGCGTGAAGGCCGCGCCGCGAGTTTTGAGTATTACGCGAGCCTGAAATCAGTCGGTGCCACGGACGAATACCGGAAATCAGAAGTCAACTACCAAGACCATATTTCATTTGGCCGGCACACCTTTGCCGCCGCCGGGCGCTACGGGCGCATCGTCGGCGGCACTGCGCCGATTTTCGACCAATTTTCGCTGGGCGGCTTCCTGAAACTTTCGGGTTACCGGCCCGGCGAACTGATCGGCGAAACGGTGTCCTTCGGGCGACTGTCTTACTACCAGCAAATGAGCAATCTGCAAAATCCGTTTGGCAAACACATTTACGCAGGCATATCTGCCGAAATGGGCCGCGCATCGGGAAGTGTTGCCTTCCTTTCCGACGGCAAAATCAAAAGCTCATACGGCGTATTCGCGGGCTTTGACACGGTGTTGGGCCCGCTGTTTTTAGGCTACGGCAAAGCGCCGCAGCGCAGTGCAAATTTTTATTTCTTTCTGGGACAACCATAGCATGACCCAACCGACCCTCGACGATCTGGTCGCGCTGCGATTGTCGCGCCGTGATGTACTGAAAATCGGTGCAGCCGCGGGCTTGACGAGTCTGCTCGGCCTCTCGCAGAACGCCTGCACCACTGTCGGAAATGCCCGGAGAGCCTCACCAGTGCTTGGCTTTAGGCCGGTGTCCTTGTCCAACGCCGATACCATCGTGGTCCCAGAAGGCTACAGCGCGAGCACATTTTTTGCGTGGGGCGATCCGATCTCGGCAGGGCCCGCGTTCAAGCCGGACGCGTCCAACACGAGTGACGAGCAAGCGTTACAAGCGGGCATGCATCACGATGGCATGACATTTTTTTCATTACCGCTGGGATCGAATAATCCCGACCATGGCTTGCTGGTGCTGAATCACGAATATCTCGACCAGCGCCTGCTATTTCCAGATGCGATGAAAACTTGGACCGCCGACAAACTCGTCAAAGCGCAGAACGCTGTCGGCGCGTCCGTGATTGAGGTTAAGCGTGAAAGCGGCAAGTGGCAGGTTGTTCGCCCGTCAAAATATGCGCGCCGCATTACCTCGCGCACGCCGATGGCTATCAATGGTCCTGCGCGCGGGTCGGCCTTGATGCAAACCGCAGCAGATCCGGCGGGACATGAAGTTTTTGGCACCAATTCGAATTGCGCGAATGGATTTACACCGTGGGGAACGTATCTGACCTGCGAGGAGAACGTCCACAATCATTTCGCGATGCCATCGGCCACGCCGTCGCCGCGACAGGCGCGTTATCGCGTGCCGACGCGCTCCGGCTATCGGTGGAACGAGTTCGACGAGCGCTTCAACGTCGATAAACATCCGAACGAATTTCACCGCTTCGGCTGGGTGGTTGAGATCGATCCCTTCGAGCCGGATTCCATACCCGTCAAGCGCACCGCACTCGGCCGCTACGCGCACGAGAGCGCATTCCACACGCTGGCCCCCGACGGCCGCGTGGTGATTTACACCGGCGACGACTCGCGCTTTGAATACATTTACAAATTTGTTTCGCGCGATGCATACAACCCAAATAACCGCGCCGCCAATCGCGATCTGCTTGACCACGGTACACTTTACGTGGGCAAGTTTGAGGCCGATGGCTCGGGACGCTGGCTGCCATTGGTGTACGGCCAGAGTGGCCTCACCGCAGCGAATGGTTTCGCTGACCAGGCCGATGTGCTGGTGCATGCCAGACTTGCGGGCGAACAAGTCGGCGCGACACCAATGGATCGCCCCGAGTGGATTGTGATTCATCCGCAAACCAGCGAAGTGTATTGCTCGCTCACCAACAACAACCAGCGCGGCACCGATGGCAAGCCTGGCGCAGATGCCGCCAATCCGCGCGCCAACAATGTGTTTGGTCAGATTATCCGCTGGCGCGAAGCCAACAATAACGCCGCGTCAACGACGTTCAATTGGGATTTGTTCGTCATCGCCGGTGACCCGGCGCACGTCGACCCTGCACAACGCGGCAACGTGAAAGGCGACGCGTTTGCGTGCCCCGATACGCTTCGATTTGCGCCCGATGGGTCGCTCTGGATCGGCACCGACATCGGCTTGCCGGGACGCGGTGCGTATGTGAACTTGGGCAACAATCAATTGCTGGCGGTCGATGCCGCGAGCGGCGAGATTCGGCGCTTTCTCACCGGCCCGCGCGGCTGCGAGATCACTGGTTTGACGTTTACGCCGGATGGCAAAACGGCGTTCCTCAACATCCAGCATCCGGGCGAATTTTCCGAGGAGCGGGAAGCCGACCCGATCAGCAACTGGCCTTCTGGAGTGGCGGGTGCAAGACCGCGATCAGCGACAGTGGTGATTACGAAGGACGATGGGGGAGTGATTGGGGCGTGAGGTTGCGGTCGTGCGGCTACTTGCACGACCCATAAACCGGCTCGGGCCATCGTTCCCCGCGAAGGTGGGGAAAAAACGCTGCGAGTGTGCCCGCGATTTTGTGTAAACAGGTTTCGCTTAAGCCAACGACAGCCGCTCTTCGAGGTGAATGGAGAAGCGATTTAGCGCGCCTTTCCAGTCTTTGAGTGGCATTATCAATTTCCCGACTCCGTATCAAGACGGCACATTTAAGGCCACAGCCACATAAACGTGAGCGCGCTGATTACAGCGTAAATGAATCCATCGAGCGCATCTTTTGCCACACTTCCCCACGGCTTGCCCATCCAGATTCCCATTTGGATGCTGCCGCCGACGAAGGCCAGAAAACTCACGACGCCCGCCAGGTGCCCGGCACGATTGGCATTGGCATTCAAGCCATAAACGTGAAGCGCGATTGCCCCGGCGGCGGTCGCGATGACCACGCAGTACACGAACCACATTGACAGCGCCATACCCATGGTCGGCGGGCCGCTTTTCCTGACTGTCATGAACGCGACCGGGCCCTCGACAAATTTCTTTTGCATCGCATCACCCTGCATGTCTTTCATATCGGCGCAATGCGGCAACACATATTGCCCCGGCGCCGGCGAGGTGGCGCGAATGGCTGCGCGAACATCATCCTCATTCGCAAGTTTTTTGTAATCCGCGTTGTGCCATTTGAAAACCATGTGGATGAGGCTGCTGGCGATAAAGATCAAGGCTGCGGTAGACAATATCGGTAACCAAAGCTGTGCAATTCCGCTCATTTTTCCCTCCCAAAATGTAATCGTGACGAACCAATGGACGCCACAGCAGGACAAATACCGCGCTCCCGTGCCACCGGCCTGATCAATCTACTCCGATCCGGCGGCGCAGTGCGGCAATTGACTAAAAGGCGTGCTTGCAAAATTTCGCGCATGTTCAGATCGCTCATGCCCCGCTCACGGCAAGCCTGCACGAAACACCAGCATCAATTCCTGACACCGGTTTGGATGCCGTATAAACGGAATGGTGTGGAACGGAATATTGAGAAACTCACTGTAGCCGGGCGTCGCAATCGCCTCCAGTGTGTTCAGATCCCGAAAGGCCATCGACCAATGGGTAAATTGCCGCTCCTCAATTCTTTTGCGCTCCACAACCACTACGTCGGTGTGCCGCGGATCTTTCTCGATGCGCTCGAACAACGCTGACACCACGGCCTCATGGCCTTCCAGCAATTGCATGAAATCATCATCTTTGTGCAGCAAAATGCCGGTGATGTCGAGTTTTTGGTTGGCAGCGCGGAAATCATTGAGCATGCCGAGCAACTGCACGCGTGCGAACTTCGTCGCAGCATGGCTTATGTATGCCAGACGATAGACGGGTGCAGGCTTGCTCTCCTTTGGCGGCAGCATGTTGAACTCTTTCGCGGACGCAAATTTGATAAGTTGTCGGAAATGCTTGTAATGACCCCACGCGCAGGTAACGATATTTGATTTCTTCCGCAACACTTCGAACCAAGTATGCGCCGTTTGCTGTTGCAGCGTGGGTCAAATGCGAGCAGCGTGCTGGCTACAAAACTGTCCTGCGAGGCTGGCAGCTCGCAACCCGCGGCGATATGCCATCATTGCCACCTTAAAATAAAACGGAAAGAACCTGAACATGTTGATCGGTGTCCCCAAAGAAATTAAAAATCATGAATACCGTGTCGGCCTTACGCCATCATCGGTGCGCGAGCTGACCGCGCGCGGGCACGCGGTGCTGGTCGAGCGCAGCGCCGGTGCGGGCATCGGTGCGCATGACAGCGCATACGAAAAAGCGGGCGCGAAGATGGCGACGAATGCAGCAGAAATTTTTTCGCGCGCCGACATGATCGTCAAGGTGAAAGAGCCGCAGGCCACCGAGCGCGCGATGCTGCGCGCGCAGCAAATACTTTTTACCTACCTGCACCTGGCGCCAGACCCCGATCAGTGTCGCGACCTTGTCAACAGCGGTGCCATCTGCATCGCATACGAAACGGTAACGCAGCCGGGTGGCGGGCTGCCGTTGCTGGCACCGATGTCCGAAGTTGCGGGGCGCATGGCGATACAGGCTGGCGCGCATTGCCTGGAGCGCGCGCACGGCGGCATGGGTGTGTTGCTGGGCGGTGTGGCGGGTGTGCCACCGGGGCGCATCGTCATTCTTGGCGCGGGTGTAGTGGGTACCAACGCAGCACAGATGGCGGTGGGCACCGGTGCGCAGGTGGTGGTGATGGATCGCAGCGTGGAAGCGCTACGGCGCATGGATCGCCAGCTCGGCGCGCGGGTGATGACGATTTTTTCCAATCGCGATAACGTCGAGGAACAAGTGCTGGCAGCGGACCTCGTCATTGGTGGCGTATTGATACCCGGTGCCGCAGCACCGAAACTGGTGACGCGCGAGATGGTCAGCGCGATGAAAGCGGGCTCGGTGATTGTTGACGTTGCCATCGACCAAGGCGGCTGCTGCGAAACGGCACACGCAACCACGCATGCAGACCCTACCTACATCGTCGATGAAGTGGTGCATTACTGTGTAGCAAACATGCCTGGCGGCGTACCGCGCACCTCAACCTACGCGCTCAATAACGCCACGCTGCCGTTTGTGTTGCAGATTGCCGAACAGGGCTGGAAAAAAGCGTTGCAGGCGAACGGGCATCTGCGTGACGGCTTGAATGTATGTCGCGGCAAGGTCACTTATCGCGAGGTTGCGGAGGCGCTGGACATGGAATTTCAGGCGGCTGAAGTGGCAATTTCTTAACAGGGCAATGTCCCCGTCCAGATAGCCGTTTGGGGCACAAATGGCCTAAGAGGCCCGCCAACGCTGGAGTTTCAGCCGCGGTTCCACGTGACAGAAAAAAATATTGCGACGAAATCCGATGTGGCACGTGGCACGCCTGATGCGCACCACAAAAAATTTGTGCAGCCGGTAGAGAATATAATTTCAACTCCACAAAAATAAGTCGGGAACTTGTCATGTCGACCCACGCACAAAATCGCAAAGCCGCGCTGCTGACAGAAATTGAAAAGCTGATTGCCGCGAAGGCACCCGCCGCACAACGCGCGCAGGCGGAAGTATTTGCGGCCAAATACTGCAACGAAGTCGATGTCGATGATTTCATCGCGCGTGATGCGGCTGAATGGACGACGCTGTCGTTGTCGCATTTTGCGTTCGGCAATGAATTCCAGCGCGGGGCGCCGAAGATGCGCATTTTTAACCCGAAGCTTGCCGAAAACGGTTGGGACGCGGCCAACACCGTCATTGAATTCATCAACGACGACATGCCATTTCTGGTCGATTCGATCGCGATGGAAATCAATCGGCAGGGAATCGCGATCCAGCTGGTACTGCATCCGCTGTTTGCTGCGAGCCGCGACCAGCATGGGGTGTTGACGACACTCGACGACGCCAGGACCGGCACGCACGTCGAGTCGTGGATTCATGTTGAGGTCGAGCGCATCACCGATCCAGCGCGCATCAAGGCGCTCGGTGACGGGCTGGTTTCGGTGTTGAACGATGTGCGCGCAGCGGTCGAAGATTTCCCATTGATGAAAGCAAAAATTGCCGAGATGCTGGCCAGCATGGGTGGTGCGGCCAAGGTCGTGCCGCTCGAGGAATTGGACGAGGCGCGCGCGTTTCTGGTGTGGACGGCTGATCACCATTTCACTTTTCTCGGCTATCGCGATTACGAATTAACGCAGCAAAACGGCACAGATATATTGAAGATCGTGCCCAAGTCTGGCTTGGGAATTTTGCGGGAGCCCAAGCTCGGCGGCGTTTCGCAAAGCTTTAACGAATTGCCTGCGGCATTAAAAGCGCTGGCGCGAAAACCGCAGCTATTGGTGTTGACCAAGGCCAACTCGCGCGCAACCGTGCATCGTCCCGGCTATCTCGATTACATCGGTGTGAAACGGTTTGATGATCAGGGCAATGTCATCGGCGAGCGCCGCATGATCGGCCTCTATACGACCTCGACCTATCACGCAGATCCACAAACGATTCCGCTGCTGCGCCGTAAAATTTCGCTGCTGATGCGTCGCGCCGGTTTTCCGCCGTCAAGCCACGCGGCAAAAAACCTGTTCTCGATTCTGGAGACATTTCCACGCGATGAATTGTTCCAGATCGGTGATAATGAATTGTTTGATACCGCCATGGGCATCCTGCGTCTGGGCGAGCGCGCACGCACGCGCATGTTCGTGCGCCGCGACATTTATGCGCGGTTTTATTCCTGCCTGATTTACCTGCCGCGTGAAAGCTACAACACCGAAACGCGACTAAAACTGCAGGAAATATTGAAGCGCGCCTTCAACGGCATCAGCAGCGAATTCAACGTGCAGCTCTCCGAGTCGGCACTCGCACGCATTCACATGCTGATCCGCACCGCGCCGACAGCGGTGGTGCATACTGATATCAAGGCGCTGGAAGCGGAAGTGGTTTTTGCGTTGCGCAAATGGGAAGACGGTGTATTCACATTGGTCAGCCAGTCGCCGGGGCTGGGTGAAGATATCGCCAATCAGGCGCGGCGCGACTTCGTGTTGCCCTTCCCCGCCGCCTATCGCGAGGACGTGAGCGCGGCACAGGCGGTCGCTGATTTTGTCGCTGCGAAAAATTTGAACGCCGACAATCCCATTGCCATGTCGCTGTATCGACCGCCTGCCGCCACCGCCGCGTCGCTGCGCTTTCGTCTGATCAAACTGGGTGACGCCGTGCCGCTTTCGGCGTCGCTCCCCATGCTGGAAAACATGGGCGTCAAAGTCGAGAACGAGCGCTCGTATGTGATCGCGCGCAACAATTTGCCGCCGTTGCATATTCACGATTTCGGTCTCAGCCACAGCTTTACCGATCTGGATATTGATCGCGTCAAAGCAAAATTCGAAGCGGCGTTTGCGCAAATCTGGAAACGCGAAGTTGAAAATGATGGCTTCAATCGCCTGACGCTTGCCGCCACTCTCTCGAGTGGTGAAATCATGCTGTTACGCGGGTATGCCAAATATTTGAAGCAGACCGGCTTCACGTTTAGTCAGCAATATATTGAGCAAACATTGGCGAAGCACGCCGCCATCACCCAACAATTGGTGCAGCTATTTCACACACGCTTCGACCCGGATCACGTCGGCACGCGCGTTGATGATGAACGTAAATTAATTGATGACATCACCAATACACTCGATGAAGTCGCGAATGCGGATGAAGATCGGATCCTGCGGCGCTTCCTCGCGGTGATGCAGGCGACTCTCCGCACCAACCATTATCAGCCGGATAAATTGGGCATCAGAAAATCTTACCTGTCGTTCAAGTTCGAGTCGGCCAAAGTGCCGGAGCTGCCTGAACCGCGCCCACTGTTCGAGATATTCGTGTATTCGCCGCGCTTCGAAGGCATTCATTTGCGCGGCGGCAAGGTCGCGCGCGGCGGATTGCGCTGGTCGGATCGGCCGGAAGATTTCCGCACCAAGGTGTTGAGTCTCGTCAAAGCGCAGATGGTCAAGAATGCCGTCATCGTGCCGGTCGGCTCCAAAGGCGGATTCGTGCTGAAAGCCGCGCCACCCGCCAGTGATCGCGAAGCCACCTTGAAGGAAGGTGTTGCGTGCTATCAAAATTTCCTGCGCGGCCTGCTTGACCTCACCGACAACTTGGTCAAGGGTAAAGTGGTGGCACCACTGCATGTGGTGCGACACGATCCTGATGACGCTTATCTGGTGGTTGCCGCCGATAAAGGTACCGCGACATTTTCGGACTACGCGAATGCAATTTCGGCCGAGTATGGACACTGGCTGGGGGATGCTTTCGCATCGGGTGGCTCGGTCGGCTACGACCACAAGAAAATGGGCATCACCGCCAAGGGTGCGTGGGAAAGTGTCAAGCGGCATTTCCGCGAGATTACAGACACGAACCCTGCAGGCATCAACACGCAGACAACTGATTTCAGCGTCGCAGGCGTTGGTGATATGTCGGGCGACGTTTTCGGCAATGGCATGCTGCTGTCAAAACATATTCGTCTGGTGGCAGCGTTTGATCATCGCCACATTTTTCTCGATCCTTCGCCGGATGCGGCGAAAAGTTTCAAGGAACGCGAACGCGTGTTCGCAATGCCGCGATCAAGCTGGGAGGATTACGACAAGGCGCTGATCTCCAAAGGAGGCGGCATATTTTCACGTGGCGCCAAAACCATTGCGATCACCCCGGAGGTGAAGACGGTACTTGGTATCGCGATGGCTGGCGAGACACTCACGCCGATTGAATTGATGCGCGCAATCCTGAAGGCACCAGTCGATTTGTTTTACAACGGCGGCATCGGCACCTACGTTAAAGCCAGCACGCAATCGAACGCAGAAGTCGGCGACCGCGCCACCGATGCGCTGCGTGTCAACGGCAACGAGCTGCGCTGCAAAGTCGTCGCTGAAGGCGGCAACCTTGGCTTTACACAATTGGGCCGCATCGAGTACGCGCGGCATGGCGGACGCATCAACACCGATGCAATTGACAATTCAGCCGGTGTCGATTGCTCGGATCACGAGGTCAATATCAAGATTCTCGTCGGCGCGATTATCGACGCGGGCAAGCTCACCGAGAAAGACCGCAGCGCTTTTCTCGCCGAGATGACCGATGAGGTCGGGCAACTGGTACTGAAGGATAATTATTTCCAGACGCAGACGTTGTCAGTCTCGGGTGTGCGTGGTGAGAAATTAATCGACGCGCAGGCGCGATTTATTCGTCATCTTGAAAAAACTTCGCGGCTGAATCGTGCGGTGGAATTCCTGCCCAGCGACGTTGACATGAATGAACGCAAGGCAAAGAAACAAGGCCTGACGTCGCCGGAACGCGCGGTGTTGCTGGCGTACAGCAAGATGGAGTTGTTCGACGAATTGCTGAAATCGGATCTGATTGATGACAACTACGTGGCCGATGCGCTCATCACGTATTTCCCGACAGCATTACAGCAAAAATTTAGCGGCGTAATGCAAAAGCATCCCTTGAAGCGCGAGATCATCGCGACAGAAATCGCCAACAGCACCATCAACCGCAGCGGCAGCGTATTCGTGCATCGCATGCGCGAGGAAACCGACGCGACCGGGTCGGAAGTGGTGCGCTGCTTTATTCTCACCCGCGATATTTTTCTGTTGGGAGATTTGTGGAGCCGCATCGATGCGCTCGACGGAAAGGTTCCCGCCGCCGTGCAAAACGATATGTTGATCGACGCCGGCCGACTCGTGCTGCGCGGCACGCTGTGGTTCCTGCGCCGCCGAACGGATCGCATGCCGATTGCCAAGGTGCTGGAATTTTTCGCGCCGGGTGTGGCGACGATTTCTGATCGCCTGCCGCAATTTTTGTCGCGCGAGGATCTTGAGGCC
>JANMPY010000073.1:0-1590 GCA_031370095.1 Betaproteobacteria bacterium | reverse complement strand
CGGCGTGCCGTCGTAATGCAGCACGGGTGTCAACACGGCGGGATTGATGGCCCCTTCGGTGATGAGCAGCGTGCGCAATTGTGCGTCGCGATTTTGCTCGACGACGAAAAGATCGTCGTGTGCGGCAATGAATTCCAGCACCTCGTCAGCAAACGGAAACGCCCGTATCCGCATGGCGTCCAGATGCAGCCCGGCGTCATTCAGCAGATCCAGCGCCTCGTGCATTGCCGGGCTGGTCGAGCCGTAATAAATCACACCAAAGCGCGTCGCATGGCCGGCCTTGCGAACGAGGGGCTTCGGCACGATTTCTTTCGCGGTCTCGAACTTGCGCAGTAGCCGCTGCATGTTGTCGACATACGCGCCACCTTCTTCGGTGTAGCGCGCATAGCGGTCGCGGCTGGTGCCACGGGTGAAGTAACTGCCCTTGGTCGGATGCGTGCCCGGATAAGTGCGATAAGGTATGCCATCGCCATCGACATCAAGGTAGCGACCAAAATCCTTGCCCGCGTCGAGGTCGGCCGCCGTCATCACCTTGCCGCGATCCATTCGCCGCGTGTCGTCCCACTCAAACGGTTTGCACAGCCGTTCGTTCATGCCGATATCCAGATCGAGCATCACAAATATCGGCGTCTGCAAACGATCCGCAAGATCAAACGCCTCAGCACCGAACGTGAAACACTCGTACGGGTCTTCGGGGAACAGCAGCACGTGCTTGGTATCGCCATGCGACGCGTACGCGCAGCTCAGCACGTCGGACTGCTGGGTTCGTGTCGGCATGCCGGTCGACGGGCCGGCGCGCTGCACGTCAAATATGACCGACGGAATTTCGGCGAAATAAGCGAGCCCCAGAAATTCCTGCATCAGCGAAATCCCTGGACCCGAGGTCGCGGTGAATGCCCTTGCGCCGTTCCACGCAGCACCAATCACCATGCCGATTGAGGCCAGCTCATCTTCGGCCTGCACGATGGCGTAGCGCGCTTTGCCGTCGACCGTGGTGCGAAATTTTTTGCAGTGTTTGGCGAACGCTTCGGCGAGCGACGAAGATGGCGTGATCGGATACCACGCCGCCACCGTTGCGCCACCGTAGACCGCGCCCAATGCCGCAGCGCTGTTACCCTCCACGAATATCCAGTCGCCGACCTTGTCGGCGCGGGCTACCTTGAGGCCGATATTGCAGTCCAGGTGTGCGAGTGCATAATCGCGGCCCATGTGCAGCGCGGCGATATTGGGCGGCAGCAATTTTTCTTTGCCCTTGTATTGCTCAGCGATGAGTTGTTCGAGCACGGCGACTTCAACATCAAGCAATGCCGACAAGGCACCGACATAAATAATATTTTTGAAAAGTTGGCGTTGACGCGGATCGGTGTAGGCGGCGTTGACGATCTCAGTCAGCGGGATGCCGATGACATTGATGTCGTCGCGAAATTTCGACTGCGGCATTTGCCGCGTTGAATCGTAAAACAGATATCCGCCCGGCTCGATCTCGGCAACATCCTTGTCCCAGGTCTGCGGATTCATCGCCACCATGAAATCGCAACTGCCGCGCCGGCCCAGGTAGCCATCCTCGGTCACCCGCACTTCATACCAGGT
>JANMPY010000064.1:0-6289 GCA_031370095.1 Betaproteobacteria bacterium | reverse complement strand
CGGCGTACCTTTTAGCTTGAAGGCATCGCGAAATGCGTTTTCCAGATAACGCTTGTAACTATCCGCCAAATTCGCCAAACCCGAGCCATGCACCACGACGACCGGTGGATTGTGTCCACCTTGGTGCGCGTAGCGTAATTTGGGGCGGTTCAGACCGTTCATCGGCGGCTGATGTGCGGCCACCGCAGCGATCAAGGCGCGGGTCAATTTGGGGGTGGAGAGCTTCGACATCGCAGCCGCAAATGCCTGATCGATGGACGCAAACAACGGCATCACACCCATACCATCTTTGGCGGAAATGGTGTGGAAATTGGCGAAGCTCAAGAAATGCAGCTTCCGGTCGTACTCGACCTTGGTGCGCTCGCGCGTGTAGCTGTCGAGGTTGTCCCATTTATTGATGCCGACCACCAGCGCCCTGCCCGATTCAAGAATAAATCCGGCAATATGCGCGTCTTGCTCGGAAATTTCCTGGCGCGCATCCATCAGTAGCAGCACGACGTTGGCGTCTTCAATCGCCTGTAGTGTTTTCACCACCGAAAATTTCTCGACCGCTTCAAACACCTTGCCGCGTTTTCGGATGCCTGCCGTATCGATGATGGTGTATTGCTTGCCGTTGCGCAGCAGTGGAATGTAGATCGAATCCCGCGTGGTGCCGGGCTCGTCGAAGGCAATCACGCGATCCTCACCCAACAGACGATTCACCAGTGTTGATTTGCCAACGTTAGGGCGACCGACGATGGCAATTTTGGGATGGTCGGCCTCGATCTCATCGGTGGCTTCCGGGAAATCGGCGAGTACATCCTCGATCAATTGGCGGACGCCCTCGCCGTGCGCCGCCGAAATCGCAATCGGTTCACCCAATCCCAACTCATGGAATTCAGCGACCACCACATCCTCGTTCATGCCTTCGGTTTTGTTGACCGCCACGCTGATCGGCACGCCGCGCGAAATGGCATCCTTGCGTAACCGTTCGCCGATGATCTTGTCCTGCGGCGTCATGCCTTGCCGTCCATCAACAACAAAAATAATCGCGTCGGCTTCGGCAATGGCCTGCAAGGTCTGCTTGGCCATTTCGTGCATGATGCCTTCGGTCACCTTCGGCTCGAAGCCGCCGGTATCGACCACCAGATACGGGCGACCTGCCCCGCGACCATGGCCGTAATGGCGGTCGCGTGTCAGCCCTGGCATGTCAGCGACGATCGCATCACGCGTTTTCGTGAGGCGATTGAACAGCATGGATTTGCCGACGTTCGGTCGACCGACGATGACGATGGTGGGTTTCATATTTGTGCGTAGCCCCGATGCCGGGGCAGCGCTATTTCACGTTGATGGCGAATACGCCACCCTTGTCGGTTTGTGCGATTGCACCATCACCATTTTTCAACAATGAAACCACACGGCTGCCGTCCGTCGACAGGCGACCGATCAAATCGCCATTCTCAGTTGACAACACGTGAATGAGACCGTCCTTGTCGCCGACCACCACTTTGCCACCAACCAGAATGGGCGTGCCAGGATCGCGGCGCACCAGTTTTTCGAGTTTCCACAACGTCGCGCCGTTGGTTTTGTCCAGTGCGAAAACATTGCCACCCGTATCGGCAACGTAAACATTTCTGGCGTCCACCGCCACACCATCCGGGCTGGAAATTTCGCGCGACCAAAGCACATTGCCGCTTAGCGTCTCGACGCATCCCGTACGGCCTTGATAAACAGCAGCGCAGATGCGCGTGTCATCCAGCACTGGCAGACCCGCCACGTCGGCCACACGCTCAAGCTCGGTTGCACCTCGCGCGAGCGAAATCGTCGCTTCCCAAATCGGCTTGCCCGCTTCGGCTTCGATTGCGACAACTTTGCCGCCAGGATAGCCCGCGTAGAGCGTGCCGCGGTTGGATACGACACCGGCGTTGGTGCGCAACGTGAGTGCTGGTGTTGCGCGCTGAAACACCCATTGGCGTTTGCCGTCGATGCGATTGAGCGCAAAAATCCGTCCATCAGCCGTACGTACAATAACCTTGGCTCCCACTACGACCGGTGCTGCCAGTACGTCTCCTGCCACACTGGCTTTCCACAGTGACCGTCCCGCCGCGTCAAAAGCCAGCACGTCGCCCTTGATGCTGGCGACGACGACGAGATTGTCGCCAACACCGACGCCGCCCGCGAGCTGCGCCTTTGTGTCGA
Source organism: Betaproteobacteria bacterium (assembly GCA_031370095.1). GTDB lineage: Bacteria > Pseudomonadota > Gammaproteobacteria > Burkholderiales > Usitatibacteraceae > UKL13-2. The sequence continues at coordinate 4,111 of JANMPY010000064.1, read as the reverse complement.
TGCGTGTCACCGTGCGCCCGCCTTCTTCCGCCAGCGCGTAGACATCGCCGCCGTGCGAAGCCGCGTAAACGAGCTTGTCACCAAAGCCCGGTACAAAAAGGTAGCCGCCGGATTTGCCGACGTTGGCGGACCACACCATTGATGCGGCATTGCTTGCAGGCAAAGCAGGAAGCGCTGGCGGCTTTTTATCGCCAAACCCGAACCATGCGCAGCCGGTGGCAGTGAGCAGAAGCGTGACGGCCAGCAGACCGATCACGCTACGCGCGACCGAGGTGAAAGAGTAAGCCTCGACGGTTTTAATCACTTTGCGGCCTCTTTGCTGTCTTTTTTGTCTTTGGCGTCATCTTTTTTTTCAATCGGCTTATTGCTGCCACCGACCGCGTCGAGCTTGGCTTGCGACAACGCTTTCATCGGGCTGCGGTCACCGGCCTTTTCAACCGCGATTTGATATGCAGCACGCGCCTCATCGCGGCGCGCCTGGCTGACCAGCACGTCGCCGCGCAAATCGGCCGCCATCGACGCGAACGCATCGTCCTTAACCGAATCAAGCACCTTTAATGCCTCGTCGAATTTCTTTTCCTCGAGCAATACGCTGGCAAGACGAATCTTGGCCACGTTGGTATGCACGGCCGGGCCTTTGTCGACGACCCACTGTAAATGTTTTTTGGCGTTGGCCAAGTCATTGCCGTCAAAGGACGCCTTGGCGGCCATCAATTGTGCTTCGCTCGCGTAAAAAGCGCTGGGGAATTTGTCCGCCATCGCGCTCGCCGCGTCGGAAAGTTTTTTAAAGTCCTTGGTTGCCGCCCCCTCCTGCGCGGTCTTTTCGACGCTTTTAAACATCACCTCAGCCTGCTCGCCCTGCGATTTTCCGTAGTAGCGCCAGCCCTGCACACCGAGCACGCCGAGGAGAAATGCACCGGCCGCGAAAATCACGCTCGCGCGCCATTTCGTCCACCAGTCTTTAAGTGCGTCGATGCGTTCCTGTTCTTCCAAATCGTAAGCTGCCATGCTGAATATTCCTGTCTTTCTAAGCGACTAAATTTGATCCCAATGCGGCGCCCCAAACGTGCAGCCCAACATCATCAAGCGGCAGCTTCACCTGCTCGCCGCCCTCACGTAAATTTTTAACGCTCACCACGCCTGCGGCGACTTCATCCGCGCCGAGAATGATAGCAAACCGCGCGCCACTGGCGTCGGCCTTTTTCATTTGCGACTTGAAACTCGCGGTCTTCCCGTCCGCTGTGCCGTGCAGCGCAACGGAAAGATCGCGATCACGCAGTTTTTCAGCAACCGTAAACGCGTGCCGCTCCAGGCCATCTGCGTAAACCACATAAACATCCGACGCTTCAACCTGCTCAGGCGGGTTTTCGTCGAGCAACATCATCACCCGCTCGACGCCGAACGCGAAGCCGCACGAGGCCGCAGGCTTGCCGCCTAATTGTTCCACAAGGCCATCGTAGCGACCGCCGCCCGCGATGGTCAGTTCCCAATCGCGACCTTTGGCGATGAACTCAAACACGGTGCGGTTGTAATAATCAAAGCCGCGCACCAATCGGGGGTTGACCGTGTAGCTAAGTCCCGCTGCGTCCAGACGCTGGGTCACGCCCTCAAAATGCACACGCTCCGCTTCACCCAAATAATCCTTCAACATTGGCGCGCCCTCGACCAAGGCCTGCATCGCTGGATTTTTAGTGTCCAGCGTACGCAATGGGTTGGTGTAAAGGCGGCGTTTGGCATCCTCATCGAGCGCGGCGCTGTGTGCTTCAAAATAAGTCACCAGCGCTTGGCGATGAGTCTTGCGCGCTTCAGCGTCACCGATCGAATTCACATGCAGCGCGACATCCTTGAATCCCAACTTTTGCCATAGCCGCGATAGCATCAACATTTGTTCGGCGTCCACGTCGGGGCCGGCAAATCCTAACGCCTCGACGTCGAACTGGTGGAACTGGCGATAGCGACCCTTCTGCGGCCGCTCATGACGAAACATCGGCCCCGATGTCCACACGCGCTTGGGCCCCTCGTACAAAATATTATGCTCAATCGCGGCACGCACCAGCCCTGCGGTGCCCTCGGGCCGCAAGGTCAGCTTTTCGCCGTTCATTGCGTCCTCGAAAGAATACATTTCCCTCTCGACAATATCGGTCACTTCGCCGATCGAGCGCACAAACAGCGGCGTCGGCTCGACAACGGGCGTCCGCATCAGACGGTAGCCGTACTGTTCGAACACAGCACGCGTCGTGTCTTCGAGGAATTGCCAACGCGGCGCGTCCGTCGGCAACAGGTCGTTCATGCCGCGAACGGCTTGCAGGGTTTTACTCATGGGTGGCGCTAAGGGTGCGGGAGGGGATTGGATTCGATATCCACGTTGTTTTGACTGCGTGGGCGAACTCCAACAAACACACTATTTTACAGGCATTCAGAGGGAAGCAGGCCAGCTTGAAATGGTTACGGGCGGCTTGAGGTTTCGACGCGCCCCTGGCAACGCCGGGAAGCCCGCTGTGCGCCCCCATCAAAGCCAGGGCGTTCGCGTCAGTTATGCCGACATCGCCAGCGGCTGCAAGCTCCCGAACAACGTCGGAATCAACTCCGATACCGTCGGATGGATATGCATTGCCCGCTGAATAACGGTATACGGCGCGCCGGCACTCATCACATCAAGAATGCAATGAATCGCTTCATCGCCTTCAATGCCGAGCAAGGTCGCGCCAAGAATTTTTTTGGATTCGGCAGCCACCAGCACACGCATGAATCCCTGCGTCTCACCACGCTCTCTGGCGCGACCGACGCGGCTCATCATCATCTTGCCGATCAACACTTTTTTACCCGTTGCTTGCGTCCACTTTTGCGCCTCACCGGTGTTCATGCCGACGCGTGCGAGCGGTGGATCGGTGAACAGTGCGTAGCAGGGAATGCGGTCTTTCAGCGAACGGGATTCACCATCCAGCAAATTGGCGGCGAGAATTTCATAGTCGTTGTATGACGTGTGCGTGAACGCGCCACGACCGTTGACGTCGCCCAGCGCCCAGATGCCGGGCACGCTGGTACGCAGTTGGTCATCGACCTCGATGTAGCCGCGTGCATCTGTCTTGACCCCTACCGTGTCGAGCCCCAGATCGTCGGTATTCGGTACGCGCCCCACCGCCAGCAACAAGTGCGAGCCGGCGACTTCCTGTGACGCGCCTCCGTCGTTCATCGAGACGACGACATTACCTTCCCGCTTTGCAAGTCGCAAATTCTTCGCGTTGAAACGAAACTCGATGCCTTCATTGGCCAATATTTTTTGCACCGTATTAGATACTTCATCATCTTCACGGCTGACGATGCGCGGTCCGTGTTCCAGTACAGTTACGCGGCTGCCGAAGCGGCGATACATCTGCGCAAATTCGAGACCGATGTAGCTGCCGCCGATGATGACGAGATGTTGCGGCAAAAAATCCACATCCATCATGCTTGAATTGGTCAGGTAATCAACGTCGGCAATTCCCGGGATGTCGGGCACTGTTGCGCGACCACCGACGTTGATGAAGATTTTATCGGCCTGCAATAGATCGCCATTGACCCGCACCGCTTGCGCGCCTTCCAGGCGTCCGTGACCCTCGATCACGGTGAGATTCGGCGTGCCCTTTAACCAATTGTATACACCAAGATTGGATTGGCTAACCACCGCATCCTTGCGCGCTTTGACCTTGACCATGTCGACGTGGATCGCGCCTCCGATCATCACGCCGTACTCAGCGGCGTGCCGCGCAACGTGGGCTGCACGCGCACTGGCGATCAGCGTCTTGGTGGGAACGCAACCGACATTCACACAGGTGCCGCCGAAAAGCTTCCGCTCAATGATGGCGGTCTTATGACCGGCTGCGGCGAGCCTGACCGCAAGCGCGGGCCCGGACTGGCCGGTACCGATGACGATGGCGTCGAATTTGGTGTTCATCGTAAATCCTTTCCACAGAATTTTATGCGCCTTCATAGCCAATTGCCGCTAGTTTTTCGCACTTTTTCAGTCTCACTCGCGTAAAATACGCAGTCCTCGATCCACCCCGATATTTTTCGTCACCTCGCAAGGCAGCGCACACCATGGCTCAGTACGTATACACCATGAATCGCGTGG
>JANMPY010000039.1:0-11781 GCA_031370095.1 Betaproteobacteria bacterium | reverse complement strand
GGCAGGCTACCGGCGATGGAGGCTTCGAATAGGGACATGTGGTTTCCGGATTTGAGTTGGCGTGTTCTGCGACAAAGGACACAAGCGAGGAAACAAGAGATTTGGTATTTTTCACGCGTGGCGACAACACGGCTTTACGTTTTATTTTCATGGCTGTGTCAGTTAGGCTACGTGTTTTTACCAATGAACAGGATATTGGGAGGCGCGGGTGGAGTCAATTGGCGGTTTTGTACACGCGGCTTGGATCGCGAGGTGGGGCGGTACTGATGCGATCCGTGCCAATCGAGAATCCGGCCTATGCTGCAAACGTCAATCGTGCCTCAGTGCCACCGCCCGCGCGTGGCAGCAAATCAAATTTCGCGCCGTGCATGCGTGCGATGCGCTCGACGATGGCGAGGCCGAGCCCCGCACCAGATTCGCCGCTGCGTGCGCTGTCGATTCGCGTGAACGCCTGCTTGAGACGCTCCACTTCGTGCGCGGGAATTCCCGGGCCCCGATCAAACACGCTTAAGCTTGATGTCGCGCCAGCGGTCGTGTCGCGACGTGTTTGAATCAGGATGTCGCCACCGCCATGCCGCGCCGCATTGTTGACGAGGTTGTCGATGGCGCGTTGCATGGCGATCGGCCGCAGCATCAACGGCGGCAACTCGGCGAGATCGGTCATTGCGGTAACGTGCATGCGTGCAGCTCGTTCGACAGCACCTTGGGCGAGCTGTGTGAGATTCATTTTTTGTGGCGGCTCGCTTGACTCGTCGCGCGCGAAATCGAGAAACTGGTCGATCACGACATTAATATCTTCAATGTCTTTTTCGAGATCACTGCGCGTGGCCGGGTCGGCAGGCAACATTTCGACGCCGAGCCGCAGGCGTGAGAGCGGTGTGCGCAGGTCGTGCGAGACGCCCGCCAAAAAAGTGGCGCGCTCCTGATCGAGCCGCGTCAAATCCGTGCGCATTTGATTGAACGCCGTTGCAACCGCGCGTACTTCCGCCGGCCCCATTTCTGTCACTGGCGCAGGTTGCCTGCCTTGCCCCAACGAGCGCGCGGCAATTGCCAGCGCCTCCAGCGGCCGGTTAACACGCCACATCAAAAACACCGCGCCGACCAGTGACAAAATCGCGCCGAGCAAGCCCCAGCCAATCCACGCGAGCGAAAAGTCCGGCTCGATCACGCGCGCGCGCGGGAACACGACCCAGTAGTACGAGGTGCCAACCGGCAGCTTGGTGACGAGCACGGGCGGTGGCGTGATTTGTTTGCCGTCAGCCGATACCGGAGGACGCGCAGGGCGCTGGTAGGCAAATATGTCGGCTTCGGGCCCGAACTGTTCGTGCAGGCGTTCACGCGCGGCACGAATGGCCGGTACATCAGGCGCCGGTTCGAGCGCTTCCAGAATGCGCTTCGGCGGGATGACGCGGATGCCTTTTTCGTCGCGCAGCTTCGCCAGAAAATCGCGATGCTGCTCGGCAGGGATGACATCAAGCGCCGCGCGAATGGTTTTCAAATGACTGATGTAGCCCGCCGCAACGAGCTGCACGCGCGGCTGCTGCGAGTAATAGCGAAACAATAATACCGACGCGAGTTGGCTCGCAAGCAAAGCGAGCGCGATGACAATCGCGGTGCGGGCCAGCAGGGATTTCGGTACGAAGCGCACGGGACTTGTTGCGCAGTTAAGTGGTTAAGCGGCGAATGAAAAATCTACGCATGCTTCTGCCCATCCGGCACGAAAACATAGCCGAGTCCCCACACCGTTTGCACATAGCGCGGATTCGATGGATCTTCGCTTAGAAGTTTGCGCAATCGCGACACCTGCACGTCAATGGCACGATCAAACGTATCGTGTTCGCGCCCGCGTGCGAGCTCGGTGAGTTTGTCGCGCGACAGCGGCAGCCGTGCGTGTTCGACCAGCACTTTCAGTAAACCGAATTCACCGGTGGTCATGGGCAGAGACTTGCCATCACGCAGCAGCGCGCGCGTGCCGAGATTCAGGCTGAACGGACCGAACTCAACGACCGTATCGGTCTCAGCCGGCGCGCCCGGTGTCGGCAGCGGCGTCTGGCGGCGCAATACAGCATTGATCCGCGCGACCAGCTCACGCGGATTGAAAGGCTTTGCCATATAGTCGTCGGCACCGATCTCAAGGCCGACGATACGGTCCACGTCGTCGTCTTTCGCGGTCAGCATGATGATCGGAATATTGGTTTCCGCTGATGTGGAAGCGCGTACGCGACGGCAGATCGCAAATCCATCCTCACCCGGCAGCATCACGTCGAGCACCACCAGATCGTAGCGGTTGCGGGTGAATGCGCGATCAAGCGCCGCGCCATCGGGCACGGTATCGGCCGCGAAGCCCTGCTCGGTGAGGTAGCGTTTCAATAAATCGCGTAGCCGCAAATCATCGTCGACGACCAGTATGCGGTGACGCGGAAGGGCATGCGCATTCGGGTGGGGATGGGTGGTGGTCATGGATGCATGTTAGTAGTGTCGTGGGCGGTGTACAGCGCAAACTGTAACCGTAGTTGTAAGCAAATGTTAGCAACAGCCGTGCCTGCACTGGCAACAGGTGATTTCGTTACATGCCGTTACCAAGCATGCGCAACCGGAAAGGACTTTACGCGTTCTATTGTTTAACCTGCTGTTGCTCGGGCAGTTATTTCAACTCTACTGGAGAACATCATGAAAAAAGTAACCGTCACATTATTCACTGCATGGCTTTCGGCAACGCTCGGCGCGTCGCTCGCTTTGGCGCAAACGCCCTCGTCGCCACCTGCAGATGGAAAAGGCGAACGTGCGCACCAAAAGCATGAGCGTCTGAAAGCCGCCGACAAAGATGGCGACGGCAAAATCAGCCGCGCTGAATCCGTCGCGCTACCGCGTCTGGCGAAGCATTTCGACGAGATCGACACGAACAAAGATGGTTTCCTTGATCGGGAAGAGATGAGGGCGTGGCATCAAAAGCACGCAGCCAATAAGCCAAAATAATCCTGACACACGCGCAATGAAAGGCTGACTAACGTGAAGCGAAGCTTGCCAGTGTTGTTGAAGTATGTCGCTATTGTCGGTGTCTCATGTTTCCTCGCCTTTGTGATTTCCCAAACAATCGCATCGGCCGAGGAGGCGAGCGGCCAGACCGACTACGCATCGCCCGGCGCTTACAAAATCGACTCCTCGCTCTCGGTCTGGCGGGATGCTTCACGGATGCGTGAGGTACCGGTCAAACTTTATTTTCCGGTAGCCGCTGCTGCAAAAAATGCCGCTGCCAAATTTCCCGTCATCATTTTTTCCCACGGCTTGGGCGGCAGTCGTGAAGGCGGAAAACGTTGGGCCGCGCACTGGGCAAGCCACGGCTTTGTCGTGGTGGCGATGCAGCACGCAGGCAGCGATGAGAGTCTGTGGAAAAGTGCTGCGCCCAAAGACGCGGTAACAAGCATGAAGGTCGGCATGACGATGAACAATCTCGGCTTGCGGGTGGGCGATGTGCATTTCGTGATTGACGAAATCATCCGCCGCAGCGAAGCCGCTGAGCCCGCATTTGCGAATGCCGATCCGAAACGGCTCGGCATGTCGGGCCACTCGTTCGGCGCGCAAACGACGTTGGCTGTTGCCGGACAGAAAGCAGGATCAATTGGCGGACAGTCGGGATTAGACCTGCGGATTACGGCAGCAATTGCGTTCAGCCCGAACGCGCGCAACAAAAAAAATATGGCGCGACAATTCGGTGACATCACGCTGCCGTTTTTTTCCATCACCGGCAGCGAGGATGGCAGTATTCTTGCGGACGACACCAAAGCTGTTGATCGTCGCCTGCCCTATGAAAATATGCCATCGGGTCAAAAATATTTAGCTGTGTTCGACGGTGGCGATCACGCCGTGTTTGGCGGACAAGGGGTTGGTCGGCTGCGCGTGGAAACGTCGCGCGATAAGGAAATTCAACTGGATGTGATGGCAGGGACGCTTGCTTTCTGGAACGCGCAACTCAAACAGGACCCAAACGCACGACGTTGGCTGGATGGTAACGGATTCAAGTCCGCACTTGACGCCAAAGATATTTTCGAGCGGAAGTAAAATAGCAAATGAAGAGGCAAACAAAATGTTGAAAAAAATATTGTTGATCGTCGTCGCGATCAGCGTTGCCAGCAGCGCGCTTGCGCAGGATGCGGCAATAGGTCTCGATGGTGCGCGTCACCTTCTCGGTCGCACCGGCTTCGCCGCGTCGAGCAGCGATATTCGCGCATTTGCTAAGCTCTCCCGCGCGGCGGCGGCCGATCAGCTCATCAAATCAGCCGCAGCGTCGACTGCCGCGATCACGCCGCCACCGGCCTGGGTGAATGACAAGCCGATTGCACCGGCGAAGTTGCAGGCGATGTCGGTCGAAGAGCGCCAAATGGAGAATAGAAAAAATGTCGAGCATGCGTTTCAATTGCGCGAATGGTGGTTCCGCGAAATGCTCACCACGCCATCGCCGTTGACTGAAAAGATGACGCTGTTTTGGCATAACCATTTTGCGACCAGCCAGCAAAAAGTGCGTTTCACGCAATTCCTGTATCGGCAAAACGTGATGCTGCGTCGCAACGCGTTAGGTAATTTTGGCTCGCTGCTGCGCGAGATCGGTCGCGATCCGGCGATGTTGATTTATCTCGATGGTGCGAACAGCCGCAAAGAAAGTCCCAACGAAAATTTTGCCCGCGAGGTGATGGAGCTGTTCACGCTCGGCGAAGGCCACTACAGCGAAAAAGACATCAAGGAAGCCGCGCGCGCCTTCACCGGCTGGAGCGTGGATCGTGAAGCGGGAGATTTCATGTTTCGCCGTGCCATACACGATTACGGCAACAAGACTGTACTCGGCAAGACTGGCAATTTCGACGGCGATCAGGTCATCGACGTGTTGTTAAGCAAGCCCGAAACCGCGCAGTTCATTACGCGAAAATTATGGAAAGAATTCGTCTCCACCGTGCCCGATGAACGTGAAGTGGTGCGGCTGGCCGCGATGTTTCAGGAGAGCGGCTACAACATTGCCAAGCTGATGCGCGCGATGCTCGTTTCAGACGCGTTTTACGCGCCGGAAAATCGTGCGGCGTTGATCAAGTCGCCGGTGGAGTTTGTAGTAGGCACGATGAAAACGTTCGAGATCGAGACCGCAAATCTGCGCCCATTCGTGCTCGCCAGCGCACTGCTCGGCCAGAATGTTTTCGCGCCACCCAACGTGAAAGGCTGGCCCGGTGGCGAGGCGTGGATCAATTCCGCCTCGCTGCTCGGACGCAAACAATTGCTTGATCGACTGTTCAAAAATGAAGATCGCATGGATGTCGCGATGCGCTCGGTCGACGATATGGCCGCCGCCAATGGCGATGCGCCACCGCCCGGGCGCGAAGCGCGCATGCAGCGGCAAATGGAGCTGCAGATGGGCGGCATCCACTGGAATCTCGATAAGTGGGCGAAGGGCTTTGTCGACACCGAGCGTGGCCTCTCGGCGGCGAGCGGCGTTCCTGAGCTTACACGCGTAGTGTTGCCGATGGCACCTTTGCGTGCGGTAGCGCGCAAAGAAAATCCCGCTGATCTGGTGCGACAACTCGTCGTCGATCCCGCGTATCAGCTGAAATAATTGGAGATCATCATGAATCGCCGCCATTTTTTTACCACTTCGCTCGGCGCGTTGGGAAGCCTGCCGCTGGCCGGTATCTTGAACGGCGTGGCGTGGGCCGCAACGCCACCTGCGGCTGCTCCACCGCCAACAGCGGTTGCAGTAACGCCTTACACCAACCTGCTGGTGCTGATTGAATTGAAAGGTGCCAATGACGGGCTTAACACCGTGATTCCCTACGCCAATCCTCTATACGCGCAATTGCGTCCGCGTATCGCGATTGCGCGCGATCAGGTTTTGCAGCTCACCGAGCAGGAGGGACTGCATCCGGCGTTGCAGCCGTTGCTGCCGTTGTGGCAAAACAAAGAGCTCGCCATTGTGCAGGGGCTGGGTTATCCCAATCCAAACCTGTCGCATTTTCGCTCCATCGAAATTTGGGACACCGCCTCGAAAAGCGATGAATATCTCGAGGCCGGCTGGCTGGCGCGCGTGTTCGCGCAAACGCCCGCGCCGCGCCAGTTTGCGGCCGACGGCGTGGTCGTGGGATCGAGTGATATGGGGCCACTATCGGGCCTGGGCGTGCGCACCATCGCGCTGGCCGATACCGCGCAATTTTTGCGCAACGCCAAACTCGCGCAAACGGGAAGCGATGCACGCAATGCCGCGTTAAAACATTTACTGGCGGTGGAAAATGAAATCGTCCACGCCGCAGCGAAGCTCAATACCAATCGCGTATTCAAAACCGAATTTCCGAGGAACGGTTTTGGCAATCAAGTGCGCACCGCCGCGCAACTGGTTGCGAGCAACGCCGGTATGGCAACCATCCGCCTCACCTTGTCGGGCTTTGACACCCACGCGGGGCAGCTCGGCACGCAGGCGAATCTGCTCAAGGAATTGGCCGAAGGCATCAGCGCGCTGAAATCTGCACTGGTGGAGTTGAATCGCTGGGATTCCACGCTGGTGATGACCTATGCCGAATTCGGCCGTCGCGCGAAAGAAAATCAAAGTGGTGGCACCGATCACGGCACCGCCAACGCCCACTTCGTCACCGGCGGCAAAGTACACGGCGGCATCTATGGACAGCCGCCGGAATTAAACCGCCTCGATGGCAACGGCAACCTGCCGTTCGCTGTTGATTTCCGCAGCATGTACGCCACCGTGATCGATAAATGGTGGGGGCTGCAATCGGGCAAGATTTTGCAGGGGAAATTTGCAACGCTGGATTTTGTGAAAGCCTAGGGCGACGGCGGTCGGGAAATTGCGTGCCGATCTGCTTTGACTACGCAACCGTCGGCACAATCTCCAATTTAATGCCAACCCGCGCCCATTCCTCCGCTTCCTGACGCAGCTCGTAGTCGGTCAGGCTGTTGGCTTCAAGCCACGCCGCATCAACGGAGAGCCTGAAATCGGTATTCACTTTGGCGAGCCCAAACCGTTTTTGCTCGACGTTGCGGCGGCTGCGGGACAGCAGCACTGCCAATCGCAGACACAATACTTTTGCCGCAAACGATGGCTCCTTTGGCAAATTCGCAGCGACCTTTGCGAGTTTGCCGCGCAATGCAAGTGCCAGCGTCGCAAGCACTGCCTGTTCGCGTTTCGAGAATCCCGGCATATCAGCATTGGCAATGACGTAGGCTGAATGTTTGTGGAATCCCGCCTGCGCGATGTCGATGCCGATCTCATGCAGTCGGCACGCCCAGGCCAATTTTTGTCGGCGCTGAAAAGCGATTTCCGCGTCGGCCGATTCGTCGATGCATTCGAAAAACCCGAGTGCCAGTTGCTTCACCCGCGTGGCCTGCGTTTGATCGACGTGATAGCGCTTGGACATCGCCTCGACCGTCGCGTCGCGAATGTCTTCGTGATGGCTGCGACCGAGCAGGTCGTGCAACACGCCATCGCGAAGCGCCGTGTCAGCCACGGCCATCCGCATCAGATGCAGCTCTTCAAATATGGTGAGCATGATCGCAAGGCCACCCGGCAACACCGGTACACGGTCGCCTTTTACACCGGCCAGATCGAGCGATTTGAAGCCACCCGCTTTGATCGCCTTATCGCGCAACCATTCGAGGCCTTCGAGGCTGATGCCATCTTTGGTGATACTGTTTTCGGTAAAAATAATGCCCAGTGCCTTGGCAGTGCCGCTGGATCCATAGGCTTCTTTCCAGCCTTCCTTGTGGAACCGCGCGGCGATTTGCTCAATTTCCTTGCGTGCCGCCATTTGCGCTTCGCGAAAGGTGCGTTTGTCCATTGCGCCGCCCGGAAAGTAGCGTTCCGAATAACTCACGCAACCCATGTAAAGGCTCTCGACCGCTTTCGGTTTCAATCGATGGCCGATGATGAATTCGGTCGAGCCGCCGCCGATGTCGACGACCAGACGCTGATGGTTTGATGGCGGCAGGCTGTTGGCGACACCCATATAAATCAGCCGTGCTTCTTCACGACCGGCGATGATTTCGATCGGATAGCCCAAAATGTTTTCAGCCTCTTTCACAAACGCACTCGCGTTTTTTGCTACCCGCAATGCATTGGTGCCAACCACGCGCACCGCATCCTTTGGGAGGCCGCGCAGACGTTCGGCAAACAGGCGTAGCGCAGCGAATGCGCGCTCGGCAGTGGCAGGCTCCACCGATTTATCCGGGGTCACGCCCGCACCGAGACGAACCGTTTCTTTCAATGCGTCGAGTGGGTAAAGCTGGCCGTTGACAACGCGGCTGATTTGCAGATGAAAGCTGTTTGAGCCGAGGTCGACGGCGGCTAGCGTGTGATGAGACATCTCGTTAAATGTGGCTGAATGGATGGAAAACTTAATGTTGGCGAGTATGTCATACGAATCATGCAGGTAGCCCATGTCACAAAAACGTAATAGGCTGTGCGTACCATGACCCATAAATCCAAGCGCACGCCCAAACATAAAACCAAACCAAAAAATGCACCAATGGTGACGAGTCCTGCACGCCGATCAAAGCCGGGTGAGCTATTTTTGAATCGCGAGATTCAATTGCTGGCGTTCAACCGTCGGGTGCTGGCGCAGGCGGAAGACAGCAAAATCCCGACGCTGGAACGCCTGCGATTTCTTACCATCGTGTCGTCGAACCTCGATGAATTTTTCGAGATCCGGGTGGCGGGACTAAAAGAGCAAATCAAGCTGAACGCAGGCAATCGCGGCCAGGACGGGCAAACGCCGAAAGAAACGTTCAGGCTCATCGCGCAGGTTGCGCACGCGATGGTGACGCAGCAATACGCGCTGCTGAACGATAATATTTTTCCGACACTTGCCACCGACGGCATTCGATTTCTGCGTCGCGCGCAGTGGAGCAGCAGACAGCAGGCGTGGGTGAAAGATTATTTTTTCCGCGAAATGATGCCGGTGCTGACGCCAATTGGTCTTGACCCTGCGCATCCGTTTCCACGGGTGTTCAATAAAAGTCTGAATTTTGCAGTGGAGCTGACCGGTCGCGACGCGTTTGGCCGCGACTCGCAACGCGCCATCGTGCAGGCACCGCGCATGTTGCCGCGCGTGATCAAGCTACCGCCGGAAGTGGCCGAGGGCGAGAACGATTTTATTTTCCTGACGTCCATTCTTCATCAGCATGTCGGCGAATTGTTTTCCGGCATGGAGGTACTCGGCTGCTACCAGTTTCGTTTGACGCGCAATTCCGATCTGTTCGTCGATGAGGAAGAGATCAAGAATCTGCGCCTGGCGCTGCAAGGTGAATTGCCACAGCGACATCTGGGCGATGCTGTGCGGCTGGAAATCGCTGACAATTGTTCGGAGGAAACGCTGCAGTTTCTGGCGACGCAATTCGAATTGAACGAGATCGATATTTATCGCGTCAATGGCCCCGTAAATCTGGTGAGGCTGATGAACGTGCCTGATCTGGTGGCGCGGCCGGAGCTGAAGTTTCCGGTATTTTTACCCGGTCTGCCGAGGGGCATCACCAAGGTCGCCAAGGGCAAGGATATATTTGAGGTGCTGAAGAAGCAGGATGTTTTGCTGCATCATCCCTTCCAGAGTTTCACGCCGGTCATCGAATTTATTCAGCAGGCCGCGCACGATAAGCAAGTGGTTGCGATCAAGCAGACCGTGTATCGCACCGGTACTGATTCGGTGATCATGGAGACGCTGATCGAGGCGGCCAAATACGGCAAAGAAGTAACGGTCGTCGTGGAGTTGATGGCGCGGTTCGATGAAGAGGCCAATCTCAACTGGGCGTCGCGGCTGGAGGAGGTCGGCGCGCATGTGGTCTACGGCGTGGTGGGCCACAAGACGCATTCCAAAATGGCGCTGGTGGTGCGGCGTGAGCAGGAGGAAGGAAAGAAACCGTTGCTGCGGCGCTACGTGCATCTGGGTACCGGCAATTACCACGCGCGTACTGCGCGGCTCTATACCGATTTTGGTTTGATGACATCCAACGAAGAAATTTGTGCGGATGTGAATCAGGTATTTGTCCAGCTCACGGGACTGGGCAAAGCGAGCAAATTGACGCGCGTGTGGCAGGCACCTTTTACCCTGCACAGCGGCGTACTGGCGGCGATTGAAAACGAAATCAGGATCGCCAAAAGTAACAAGCGCGGCGTGCGCGGCCACATCATCGCAAAAATGAATTCACTGCTTGAGTCAGACGTGATCGAGGCCTTGTACCGCGCCTCCGCTGTCGGCGTAAAAATTGATTTGATTGTGCGTGGCGTGTGTGCCTTGCGCCCGGGTGTGGTGGGCTTGTCGGAAAACATACGGGTGCGTTCCATCGTCGGGCGTTTTCTTGAACATTCGCGGATTTTTTATTTTCGCAATGGCGGTGACGAGCGCGTGTGGCTGTCAAGTGCTGACTGGATGGACCGTAATTTCTTTCGCCGCATCGAGCTCTGCTTTCCGGTGCAGGACGCAAAGCTCAAGCGGCGCGTGATCAGCGAAGGGCTGAAACCCTACCTTGAAGACAACGTGCAAGCTTGGGAGATGGACGGTGAGGGCGGCTACACCCGCAAGCGTCCTGCGCGGGGACCGAAAGCAGTTAAGCGAAATGCGCAGGAGCAATTGCTTGGCTTGCTTGCGGTGGATGGCTAGCCCGCATGTTATTACGTAGAACGCCAGTTGATGAGCTGTTTGAGCTAATTATGGCTTGTAAGCCGCGCCAGTGCTTGATCTTGGCGGCAAGGCGAGTCAATGCTGGAAAATTACCAGAGCTTCCACCAAGCCTTGCCGCCGCTCTGCGTTTTGGAAACCATGTTGTTGTTCGGGAAATTCTTTTCCAGCACGCGGCGCGATGAAGTTGCCAGCTCGGCCATGCCCATTTGTTCGTACGCTTGCACGGAAACCACCAGCGCATCCTCGGTGGCGGTGGCTTGTGGATAGCGCTGGAACACGCTTTGCGCACGATTGGCCGCCGCCAGATAAGCGCCACGACCCAGGTAGTAACGGGCGACCGCGACATCGTGTTTGGCAAGCGCATTGACGAGGAAAGCCATGCGAATGCGCGAGTCGTCCGTATAGCGGCTTTCGGGAAAACGCGTGACGAGTTCTTTGAACACTTCGAAGGACTCGCGTAATGCTTTTGGATCGCGTTCGGAAGGATCAAGATTGAGCAACTCGCCGAACAACCCCAGATCTGGTTTGAAATAGGCGAGCGCCTTGATATAGAGCGCGTAGTCGGCGTTCGGATGGTTCGGATGCAGCTTCAGGAACCGGTCCGCAGCAGCGACCGCCTGCGCGGTTTCGCCTTCCTTGTAGTAAGCGTACGCAATATCGAGCTGCGACTGCTGCGCGTAACGACCAAACGGGTACTTGGCCTCCAGCGCTTCGTAAGCTTTGACCGCACCAGCGTAGTTGCCGGAGTCGAGTTCTTCGCGGGCGTTTTTGTAGAATTCTTCGACCGACCAGTTTTTCTTGGCGTCGAGTTTGTCTCCGAAAAAGCCGCACCCGGCAAGGAGCGTGGTCGCGAGCAGCAGGGCGGTCGCAGCAAGAAAAGATCGTGTCATACTCTGTGAATGCCAGTCGAAATTGAAGAGGAAGATTATAGCCCAAGCGACCTCGAATCCCCGTCACCTGCCAAAGCGAAAACGGTCACCTTGAAAGTGCCGATTTCACTTTCGGGCAGTCGGTTGGACCAAGTATTGGCTGAAATGTTGCCGGAATATTCACGCAGTCGTCTCGCCGCCTTGGCAAAGGAGGGATTTGTGACTGTCGATGCCAAACCGGCAGTGCCGAAAAC
>JANMPY010000574.1:0-1784 GCA_031370095.1 Betaproteobacteria bacterium | reverse complement strand
GATTATGCGCGGAAATAATCTGGATGCGGCGTCACGGACGCGAATACACCCAGCTAACCAACGCGTCCTGCGCCGCCTGCGTCTGAATCGCGTTGGCGTGGTTGACCATCATCGCAACGATCCAGCGGCGACCGCGCTGATCAAGCACGTAGCCGGCAATGGCGCGTGCATCGTTCAGAGTGCCGGTCTTCAAATGCGCCTGCCCTGCGATGCTCTCGCCCCTGTTACGCTTTCGCGCGGTGCCATCTAACCCCAGCAGCGACATCGAGGAAATGAATTCGGGCATCACGCTTGATCGATACGCCGCATCGAGTAGCTGCGCGAGCGTGGCGGCACTGATTCTTTCATTGCGCGATAGGCCGGAGCCGTTTTCAAGTACCAGCTCGGGTGCCGCGATATTTTTTTTCGCCAGCCACTCTTTGATGACGAGCGCTGAGCGGCTCGCGTTGCCGGATTCTTTTTGATTGCCAACGTATGCCTCGGCCGACAGCGTGAGAAACAGTTGCCGCGCCATAACGTTGTTGGAGAATTTATTGATGTCGCGCACCACGTCAGCGAGGGGCGGCGAGTCGATGATCGCGATCAATTTCGCTTTGGCAGGCGTGGGTGCCAATCGCACCGCGCCGTCCCATTTGCCGCCGCTATTTTTCCAGATATTGGCGAATACACCGCCGACAAATCTGGCGTGGTCGAGCAGCGAGACATTCCACACGCGCTCACCGCAACTGCGCGGAAAGTTGCCGGTAAACGACACGCGCACGCGCGTCGGCTTGATCTCCTGCACATCGAGCAGGATGCGATCACGCCATTCGCCACACGGTGCGTCAACCAGCTTTACACGGTTGACAACATCGAGTTGCGCGGGTTTTATGTCTGGCGAAATCGACACCGATTTGTTGTCCAGCGTTGGCGCGAAAAAAAATCGCACGGTCTTGAAGCTAAGCAGCAGCGGATCGGGCCCGACGTTATAGGCGCGCAGCGACTCACCGTCGAATGCAGCCTCGTCATAAGGCACGTTCTCAAAAAATGATTTATCCAAAATGAGATCGCCCCGGATTTCATTGAGACCGCGTTCGCGTAACTGCGTCACCATTGCGATGAAGCGATCAGCATTGAGCTTCGGATCGCCGGAGCCTTTTAATACCAAATCACCTTGCAGCGTACCGCCGCGCATCTCGCCTGCGGCAAAAACTTCCGTTTTCCACGTGTACGCGGGGCCGAGTAATTCAAGACCCGCATAAGTCGTCAGCAGCTTGATCACCGACGCCGGGTTCATCGACTTGTTCGCATTGATCGACAGCAGCGCGTCTTTGCTGCCGACTTCCTTGACGACAACGGCGACGTTTTCAAGCGGCACTTTCGCTTTCGCAAAAACGTCGGCGACCTCGGCCGGTAGCGATTGCGCGTGAGCTGCAACTGCAATCAAAAAACCGAGCGCCAATACGACGCGGCTACATTTCATGGTGATTTCATTTCATTGAGTACGTCGATTGTTTGTTTAACCAGCCACGCAAATTCATCCTCTTTGATGATGTATGGCGGCATGAAATAAACGGTGTTACCGATCGGCCGCAGCAGTACGCCACGCTTTAAAGACGCCGCAAAAAATTCGCGTGCAAACGTTGGCTTGGCAGCGTTCACATCAAACGCCCAGATCATGCCGAGGTGACGGAAATTTTCCACTGACGGGTGCTGGCGAATTGCGTCGGCGTACACGGAAAATCGCTGTGCCTTCACGCGATTATTTTCAATCACATTGTCGGACGCAAAAATATCCAGCGTGG
>JANMPY010000481.1:0-5816 GCA_031370095.1 Betaproteobacteria bacterium | reverse complement strand
CAGTCACGAATTTTTCATCGGGCCGTTTGAGGATGCCGTACAACTCAGCCGACGCCTGATCCTCGGCGATACGCACCACATCTTCAATCGCCATCGTGATGGCTGCCGCCGTGCGCACCGAGATGCTGATGTGCGAACGCTGATTGTGTGCGCCGTATTCGGAGATCTCCTTCGAGCACGGGCAGAGGCTGGTCACCGGCACAGTCACCTTGGTAATGATCTTGGTTGCGCCGTGACTGACTTCACCCGTCAACAACACGTCGACATCGAGTAGTGATTTCACACCGGAAACAGGCGCTGATTTTTCGATGAAATACGGGAACGCAATCTGGATGCGCCCTTCAGTCACTTCCAGCTTTTGCACCATGCGCTTAAGCAGTGTACTGAATGTCGGGATGGAAAAGGCGTCGTCATTATTTTCAAGAATTTCCACGAAGCGCGACATGTGGGTGCCCTTGACGTCATGCGCCAGGCGCACCGTCATGTCGAAAGTCGCCACCGTGTGTTTGATTTGGCCGTCAATGCCCGTCACGCGGATCGGGTGACGCAGCGCTTTGATGCCCACCCGATCAATGGCGATTTCGCGCGTGTCAGCCATCGCTTGCACGTCCTTGATACCGGCGGAAATTGGCGCGGAGGCTGGCAAAAATCGATCTCGTTGATTCATGAAGAACTTTTTGGTTGCGCGGCCCGTGAGTATAGCCTTGGCCGCGATATTGAGCAAAACAACTGGTCGATAACAGATGTGGCGCAATCCAGTGTTTTCAACTTCTATTTTGTTGCAAACCGCATCGGCACCAATAAGATGGGGCACCCGAAGGTGCCCCATCTTCAAACACAATCCGCGCTGGTGGCGTCTAGTGGTTGTACGCCGTCTCGCCGTGTGAAGTGATGTCCAGACCCTCGCGTTCCTCATCTTCGGGAACCCGCAAACCGACCACCATTTTGACGATGAACAGTGAAACTGCAGCGACCACGCCAGACCAGATGACGGCGATGCCGACCGCCTTGGCCTGAATCAGCAATTGCTCGCCAATCGACGTAAAGCCGCTCGTCGCCTTGACCCAATCCGTCACGAAACCGGGGCCGCCCAAGGCGGGCGAAACGAAAACGCCCGTAAGCAAGGCACCCAAAATGCCGCCGATCGCATGCACGCCGAATACATCAAGTGAGTCGTCCACTTTCAACAAACGTTTCAATCCAGTGACACCCCACAGGCAAACCACACCTGCTGCGATACCGATCACAAATGCGCCAGGAATACCGACGTTACCTGCGGCCGGCGTGATCGCCACCAGACCCGCTACCGCGCCGGATGCAGCGCCGAGCATGGAGGGTTTACCTTTGAGCAACCACTCAGCGAACGTCCATGACAACACTGC
The DNA here is from genome assembly GCA_031370095.1 of Betaproteobacteria bacterium. Taxonomy (GTDB): domain Bacteria; phylum Pseudomonadota; class Gammaproteobacteria; order Burkholderiales; family Usitatibacteraceae; genus UKL13-2. Next base: position 4,434 of record JANMPY010000481.1, on the reverse strand, counting down.
GCAGGCAGTCGCCAGGAACGTATTCATGAAGGCAAGCACAGCAGAGTTGCCCGCTTCGAGTGCTGAGCCCGCGTTAAAGCCGAACCAGCCAAACCACAAAAGTGCTGCGCCGATCATGGTCATCGTCAAGCTATGCGGTGTCAGCGCTTCTTTGCCAAAGCCGATGCGCTTGCCGAGGAAATAAGCCGCCACCAAGCCTGCCACACCAGCGTTGATGTGCACCACCGTACCGCCCGCGAAGTCGAGCGCGCCGAGTTGCCAGAGATAGCCAGCCTTTGCGTTCAAACCATCAACCAGTTTAGGATCGGTGTACGCATCCGGTCCCATCCAGAACCAAACCATGTGCGCCATCGGCAGATACGCAAATGTGAACCACAGCACCATGAACAGCAGCACGGCGGAAAATTTCATGCGTTCAGCAACCGAGCCAAGAATCAGGCAACAGGTGATTGCGGCAAACGTACACTGGAATGCGGCAAATAACATTTCCGGAATCACTACACCTTTGCTGAAGGTTGCAGCCATCGCAAATTCACCTTTCGCAACATCGGCGATGCCTTTGAAAAATAATCGATCCGTTCCGCCAAAAAATGCATTGCCCTCGGTGAACGCAAAGCTGTATCCATAAACCACCCACAGCACCGTGATCAGCGCAAAAGTAACAAACACCTGCATCAATACCGACAGCATGTTTTTGGAACGCACCAGGCCACCGTAGAACAGCGCCAGCGCGGGGACGCTCATCAGCAGCACCAGTGCGGTGGACACCAGCATCCACGCCACATCGCCCTTGTTTGGAACCGGTACGGCTGGTGCTACGGTTGGTGCAGCAGGTGTTGCGGCGGCGGGGGCTACCGCCGTCGGTATTACAGGTGTCGGCGTTGTGATCGCTGCCGCGCCTGCAGGAGCCGCCGCAGCGGGTGCCGGATCAGCTTTCTTGTCTTGCGCTTGTACCGCGCCCGTCAGGAAGAGACCGCCGATGAGCGCAAGTGAGATAAATAGTTTTTTCATTTTATGGGCCCCTTGGCTTAGAGTGCGTCCGCGCCGGTTTCCCCGGTGCGAATGCGAACGACCTGCTCGAGGCTGAAGACAAATATCTTGCCGTCGCCAATCTTGCCGGTGTTCGCGGATTTTTCGATTGCTTCGATGACTTGCTCGACCAGATCGTCTTTGATCGCCGCTTCAATTTTCACCTTCGGCAAAAAATCGACAACGTACTCGGCACCGCGATACAGCTCGGTGTGACCTTTTTGGCGTCCAAAGCCTTTGACTTCCGTGACCGTGATGCCCTGCACGCCGATGGCGGACAGTGCTTCACGCACTTCGTCAAGCTTGAACGGCTTGATGATTGCTGTGACCAGTTTCATGGTTTCTCCTAGTGAATGATCAGAATTTGTAGAGCATTTCGATACCGAATGAACGCTCGGTTTTACTGAACGTTGTGCGATCCGACTTCAGAAATGCATTCTGGTCGGAGCGATCTCCCCTGACTTCGGCACGCAATTCGAGATTCTTGTTGGGCAGGTAGGCGACGGTCGCCGTGGCCTCTTTCCACTTCTGTGTGATGCCGGTGCGGTAACCATCCTTGTCGTCGAAATATTCGCCGCGAAGGGAAACGCGCCACTGCTCGCTAAGCTGGTAGTTTGCATAGCCTGCAATGCCCTGCCACTTGGCCTTGCCGAAGCCCGCGCCGCCGCTATCTTGGGTGCCATAGTCATAGTTGACAATGAAGGTAAGTTGCTCGCTCGCGGTGATGGTGGCCACGATGTCGAGCAGGTTGCGTGTGCCTTTTTCCACTGACTTGGGGTAGTTTGCGAGTTGCTCTTTGCCGCTGTACCCGGTCACCAGCAGCGAGAACGACTTGTCGGGTACAAAGCCGGCCGACAATTCGAGCGTTTTATCGCTATTGGTATCCTTGAACGCATCCCACCCCTGATTCACGCCACCTACCAAAGTGAGCGTATCGCTCACTTTATAGGTCGCGCGTACACCGGTATGGGTGAAAGGGATGGCGTAGCCGAACAGAATCGAACGCGAGTAGTTAGTGTCTCCCACGCTTTTGATGACTTCCGCACCCGACAATGTCACGAATTTACCGGCAATCACGGTGAGCGGGCCGGCACCGTAGTGCAAAAATGCCTGTGTGAAATCGGCGCGCTTGTCGACACCGTTAGCCGGACCGCGATTTCTATTGATGGTGCCATAGGCTGCAATCGTGTCGGCATCTTTGCCGAGCGTGACATCAAGCAAGCCGCCAAAACCGTTTTCGGGTGTGTTGGCGAGTTGCAGGTCGATCGATTGCAAACTGAGTTTATTGCGGTCGAAGTCGAAGACGCGATTGTTTACGCCGCTGACAAACTTGCCCGAGCCGCGCAGGTTGGTATAGCCGATATCAATGTGACCGGTAAGGTCAAATCCCCCGACGGAAAATATTGCCGGCGCTGGCGTCGGTTCCGCAGGTTTTTCTGTACTGGCCGGTGTCGGCGCTGACGGTACGGGTGCGGTCTGTTGTGCGATTGCTTGATAACTAGCCAGCGATAACGTGACGACACCCGCGAGTGCCAAGTGTGTTGTGATTTTTTTCATTGCAAGCCCCTGAAGTGATGACGAATATTTGCCACGCCGTTCTATTAGCAGGTTACATGCCACTGTTTTGATGGCGGTAACTTATTGATATTTAAAATATTATGTGCGCAGGAATCCTATCGCGCACCGAATCAATGCATGCATTTTGCGTCGCGCACACTCTTGGAGCGAAGGGTGTTGAGAACCTCAAACGAGCGCCTCGGTTAGAATATGTAATCAAAACGCGACCGCGTTAACGACCAGAAGAATCCACGTGACCAAAGCATCCGCTGCGCTCGACGCGCTAAACAAACTTGCCGCCAAGCTCGACGCAACGATCAAAAATTCTCCTTTGAGCGAGATCGAAAAAAACGCCCGCCAGCATTTCATCTCGGCGCTCGCCAAGGAGGGTTTGGTGACCCGCGAGGAATACGAAGTGCAGGTGGCGCTACTGGAAAGAGCGCGCGCGAAATTGACCGAGCTTGAAAATAAAATTGCGCACTTGGAACAAGTACGGCATAAAGAAGCCGAGCGGCTTAAGTAGATGTCGTTAGCGGTTCTCTATTCGCGCGCGCTCACTGGCATGGAAGCGCCGCTGGTCACAGTGGAAGTACATCTGGCCAACGGTCTGCCAAATTTCACCATCGTTGGATTGCCCGAAGCGGAAGTCAAAGAAAGCAAGGATCGGGTGCGCGCCGCGCTGTTGAACGCGCGCTTTGAATTTCCGTCGCGCCGCATCACCGTCAACTTGGCTCCCGCCGATTTACCCAAGGAAAGTGGCCGCTTTGATTTGCCGATAGCCATCGGCATTCTGGTCGCGAGCGGGCAGATTCCGGGCGAAAAATTAAAGCTTTACGAATTTGCCGGTGAGCTCGCCTTAACGGGCGATCTCCGACCGATTCGTGGCGCGCTCGCGATGACCTTCAAAGCACACGGCGATGGCCGCGCATTTATTTTGCCGATCGCGTCCGCGAGTGAAGCAGCACTCGTGACAGATGCCAGCGTGTTGGGTGCGAAAAGTTTGTTGCAGGTCTGCGCGCATCTCGCCGGGCAGGACACCATTGCGCCCTACGTTCCGCTCATCGAATCGATAGAACGCATTTCGCACTATCCCGACATGGCCGAAGTCAAAGGTCAGGCGCAAACCAAACGCGCGCTGGAAATCGCCGCCGCCGGTCGCCACAGCGTGTTGATGATCGGCCCACCCGGCACCGGCAAGACCATGCTTGCCTCGCGCTTCGCAGGAATCCTGCCCGAGATGACCGACGCCGAGGCGCTCGAAGCCGCGGCCGTGCAAAGCCTTGCCAGTGGTGGCTTCAATGTTCAGCTGTGGAAGAAAAGAAATTTCCGTTCGCCGCATCACACCGCCAGTGCGGTGGCGTTAGTCGGTGGCGGCAGCAACCCAAAGCCCGGCGAGATTTCGCTGGCCCATCAGGGTGTGTTGTTTCTCGATGAGCTGCCGGAGTTTGACCGTGGCGTGCTCGAAGTTTTGCGCGAGCCGCTGGAGTCCGGGCGCATCACGATTTCGCGTGCGGCGCGACAAGCGGATTTCCCCGCCGAGTTTCAATTGATCGCGGCGATGAATCCCTGTCCGTGTGGTTACCTCGGCCATTACATGAATAAATGCCGCTGCTCCCCGGATCAAGTGGCGCGCTATCGCAATAAAATTTCCGGCCCGTTGCTGGATCGCATCGATATTCAGATTGAAGTCCCCGCGCTGCCGCATCTCGAATTGGTCAAAGCCGCCAAAGGCGAAGCCACCGAAATCATTCGCGCGCGCGTGAACACGGCCTACGATGCACAACTCAAACGCCAGACAAAACCGAACGCGAAATTGACGCCGAAAGAAATCGACGTGCAATGCAAACC
>JANMPY010000498.1:0-1594 GCA_031370095.1 Betaproteobacteria bacterium | reverse complement strand
GGTAACAGCTTGTCCGTTCCGCTCGGCATGGAGCTGCAAATCAGCGGCGACCAATACCGCATCGGCTCCGTGACCAATGCCGCGCTGCCCAGCGACCGCGGCAAAATCGTGTTCCTCGCCAATGCACCAGATGCCCAGGCGGCGCACATCGACATCATTGGCGAAGACGGCCCCAGCCAAGGTAAACGCTTCCCCGCCATCTATCGGCTCAATGCGCGCGAACTGGAGATGTGCATCGACTTGGCCGAGCAAGCGCGACCGACAGAGTTTGCGAGTCGGGAAGGTACGCTGTTCGTGCGCGTGACCTACACGCGGAAGTAAATCTGCTGCCTGGCAGATGTGCTAGTATTTGACTATCTACATGGTCATTTGGAGAATCTGATGGGAGCATTCAGCATTGCCGAAGCAAAGGCGCAATTGAGCGCGATTGTCGCGATGGTCGAGAACGGCGAGCCGGTAACGATCACCAAGCGCGGCATTCCTGTTGTCAAAATCGTGCCGTTGAACTCGGTGCCCGTGAAGCCGAAAATGGATCTGGAAAAGCTGCGCGCGTTTCGCGCGACCATGCCGCCGATGAAAGAGTCAGCTGTCGACATGATCCGTCGCATGCGCGACGGAGAGATCGACGAATGATTTATCTCGACACCAATATTCTGGTTTCGCTGCTGGCTCTCGACGGCAGCACCAACGCGGCTGAAGAGTGGTGGGCAGCGCAATCCACTCCGTTCGGGATCAGTGCGTGGGTTGTAGCGGAGTTCTATTCACATATGGGTCTTCGATCTCGCAAGAATGAAATCACGTCACGACAAGCGTCAGCCTACATTGCAGAATTTGATCAAATGGTCACGACGAATTTCACCTTGCTGAAATCCAGCGACGCCGCCATCCTTCGCGCCTCAACATGGCTGCGCTCGCCCAACTGCGCACTGCAAGCCGCCGACGCGCTGCACCTCGCCATCGCCCTCGAAAACGAAGCCGCTGCGATCGCCACGTTCGATGTGCGCTTCGCAAAAGGCATCGAGAAACTGCGCATCGCCGGCCTGAAGGTGATCGCATTGCCAGTCGCAGATATCACGTCAGCCCGACAAGCGCGTGCCAAGTACAACGTTACCGAACGCGATATCGCCAAGGCCGTGGCATCGGCGCGCAAACGCAAGACTGAAGAGCGCAAAAATGCGCCGCGTTTGACTGTGCGCGGCTAGTGGATGTGCTGCACGGAGCGCTCATAGTCGGATATGCACCGATGTTTGTGTTGTGCTGTAAATTTGATGCGATTTGTTATCAGGATCACCGACTCGCTCCTTCCCCCGGCCGCGGGGGTGAAGCGGGGATTTCGTGACGCATGCGTCACGCCCGCTGAACGGTTGGCCGATGCAGCGGCCAACGCGTCCTGCAGGGAAGGTAGGGATGGGGGCGATGCTTGCTGTGACGACAGCACATCCCAACCACCGACTACACACCACTAAATCCCCATGAACGAAATTGACAACCTCCGCAATCAACTCCGCACCTTCGCCGCCGACCGCGATTGGGATCAATTCCATTCACCGAAAAATTTAGCATCAGCACTCGCCGTAGAAGCCGCCGAGTTACT
>JANMPY010000491.1:0-7097 GCA_031370095.1 Betaproteobacteria bacterium | reverse complement strand
GCCTTCGCCAACGGGCACGGCATGGGTGCCAACGGTTGGGTGTACGTGCCGAAAAGTTGCGCCGCAGGTGCGTCGTGCCGTCTGCACGTGGCCTTGCACGGCTGTCGACAGAACAGCACCGACGTAGCCGATGTGTTCGTGCGCAACGCGGGCTACAACCGCTGGGCCGACAGTAACGACATCGTAGTGCTGTACCCGCAGACCGGCAAGGGAGCGGTCAATAGCTGCTGGGACTGGTGGGGCTATGACGATACCAACTACGCAAAAAAATCCGCGCCGCAGATGACGGCGATCATGGCGATGGTGGAGTCGATCTCTCGCGGCATGCCAGCTGCGCCCAAGCGCTGATTATTTCCCGTCATGGGGCTGTTGACTACTACTAACCTGACCGTCCGCTTCGGGGGTCACGTCGCGGTGAACGCGGTAAGTTGTGCGTTCCATCCCGGCACGCTGACCGCCATCGTCGGCCCCAACGGCGCAGGCAAGACCACTTATTTCAATCTGATTTCCGGCCAGATCAACGCGAGTAGCGGGTCGGTCATGCTGAACGGACGCGACCTTTCGGCGCTGTCCGCTTCGGCGCGCACCCGCGCAGGGCTGGGCAGGGCGTTTCAGTTAACCAACCTGTTTCCCAATTTGAGCGTGCTGGAAAATGTGCGGCTGGCCGTACAGGCGACACGCGACGGTCCGCATCAACGCGGATTGAATCTCTGGAGCATTTGGAGTGACCATCAAGCGCTCACGATGCGGTCTGAAGAGATTCTCGAATTGGTAACGCTGATCGATAAAGCCGAAAGCGTTGTCGCCAGTCTTTCGCACGGCGATCAGCGCAAACTCGAAGTGGCGATGCTCATGGCACTCGACTCGACAGTATTCATGTTCGACGAGCCCACCGCCGGCATGAGCGCCGACGAAGTCCCTTCGGTGCTCAATCTCATTCGTGCATTGCGCGAGGATAGAACCAGGACGATTCTGCTGGTCGAACACAAGATGGATGTGGTGCGCGAACTGGCGGACCGTATCATTGTGTTGCACGATGGCACGCTGGTAGCTGATGGTGAACCGGCCGACGTGATCGCGTCAAAGGTGGTGCAGGAAGCCTATCTTGGCGTTCGAAATGATGTGGCGAATGTGCGTGGGCAAGCGGCATGACCGGACACATTCTCACGCTCGAAGGCGTACACACCAACATCGAGGCGTACCACATCCTGCATGGGGTCGATCTGGTCGTGCCGCGTGGTGAGCTGACCATGCTGCTGGGTCGTAACGGCGCGGGCAAGACCACCACGCTGCGAACCATCATGGGCTTGTGGCGCGCCGCCGCTGGACGGATCAGCTTCGCAGGCAACGACCTCACCGCATTGAGTACCCCGCAAATCGCCGCACTCAATATCGCCTACGTGCCCGAGACGATGGCGATCTTCTCCGATCTCACTGTCAAGGAAAACATGCTGCTGGCGGCGCGTCAGGCGAAACGCGCGGGCGACATGGATGACACACGCTTGCAATGGATTTTTTCGCTGTTCCCCGCCGTCGAAAAATTCTGGAATTACCCGGCCGGAAAACTTTCCGGTGGTCAGAAACAGATGCTGGCGGTGTCGCGCGCCATCGTTGAGCCGCGCGAATTATTGATCGTTGATGAGCCGAGCAAAGGATTGGCACCGATGATCATCGACAACATGATCGATGCCTTCGCCCAACTTAAAGCCAGCGGCGTGAGCATTCTGCTGGTCGAGCAAAACATTAATTTCGCCAAGCGACTGGGCGATAGCGTGGCGGTCATGGATAACGGTCGGGTGGTACACAGCGGCGACATGCGCGCATTCGCCGATGACAAGGATCTGCAACACGCTCTGCTCGGATTATCGCTATGAAACCCTTGATGCCGGCAATCGAATTTGACTGGCAGCCGTTGGCATTGGTACCGGTACTGATGTTGTTCGCACTCCCCATGATCGGGTCGGGTTCAACCTGGCTCACGCTCACCGTCGCAGGCCTGGCCATGGGCATGATCATTTTCATCATCGCCTCCGGCCTCACACTGGTGTTTGGTCTGATGGATGTGTTGAATTTTGGCCACGGCGTATTCATTGCGCTCGGCGCTTTCGTCGCGACCAGCGTATTCGGTTTCATGGGCGACTGGACCGGCTCGCAAGAGTTGTGGCGAAACTTGGCTGCGGTAATGTCGGCGATGCTGATCGCGATGCTGGTCGCCGGTGCTGTCGGTCTCGCGTTTGAGCGCCTCATCGTGCGACCAGTGTACGGTCAGCACCTTAAACAAATCCTCATCACCATGGGCGGCATGATCATCGGCGAGGAACTCATCAAGGTGATCTGGGGCACGCAGCAAATACCGCTGGAGCTACCGCAAGCGTTGCGCGGCTCATTGCTGATAGGGGACGCGGCAATCGAAAAATTCAGGTTGGTCGCGGTGGTGGTTGGGCTGATGGTTTTTGCTGCGCTGGCGTGGATACTCACCCGCACCAAGGTCGGGTTGCTGATTCGTGCCGGCGTGGAAAATCGCGAAATGGTGGAATCGCTCGGCTATCGCATCAAGCGATTATTCATTGGCGTGTTCGTGGTCGGCAGCGCATTGGCCGGTCTGGGTGGCGTGATGTGGGGCATGTACCAGCAAAACGTTACCCCGCAAATTGGCGCGCAGGTAAATGTGCTGATATTCATTGTCATTATTATCGGCGGGCTCGGCTCCACAGGTGGCGCGTTGATCGGTGCACTATTGGTCGGCCTGATGACCAACTACAGTGGTTTTCTCGCACCTAAAGTCGCGCTGTTTTCCAACATCGCGGTGATGGTGGCGGTGCTGTTGTGGCGACCGCAGGGTGTGTACCCGGTTGCCAATCGTTAGTCACCAGAGACCGATGATGCTTAATCGCTTGTTGTCCAATGATTTGCCGCGCAGCCGTGTGCTCGCCGTGCTGCTGACCGCGCTAGCGCTGGCGCTGCTGTTCGCGCCGTTTATTTTTCCGGGCGTGAAAGCGCTGGATGTGGCCGCCAAAGTGCTGGTGTTCATCGTGCTGGTGGCGAGCTTTGATCTGCTCCTCGGCTACACCGGCATTGTCAGCTTTGCGCACACCATGTTTTTCGGCATCGGTGCGTATGGCATCGCAATTGCCTGCACCCGGTTCGGCGCAACCTGGCAAGCGTTGGCAATCGGCATCTCGGGCGCGCTGGGTTTGTCGTTTGTGTTGGCGCTCGCCGTGGGGCTATTTTCGCTAAGGGTGAAGGCGATTTTTTTCGCCATGATTACCTTAGCTGTCGCGTCGGCTTTCCAGATCCTTGCGTCGCAACTTTCCGATTTCACCGGCGGTGACGACGGACTTAATTTCAAGTTGCCGGAAGTGCTGACGGCTGGTTACACGTTCACGGATGCGCCGTTTTTCGGTGTGTCGATCAACGGACGCCTGCTTTGTTACTACCTGCTATTTATCGCTGCGGTGGTGTTGCTGTTGGCGATGCTGCGAATCGTCAATTCACCGTTCGGGAGGGTGCTGCAGGCGATTCGTGAAAACGAATTTCGTGCCGAGGCCATCGGCTATCGGGTGGTCATGTATCGCACCGTATCGAGCGTGCTCTCGGCTCTGTTTGCCACGCTGGCCGGCGTGATGCTGGCCCTATGGCTGCGCTACAACGGGCCTGACACGTCGCTGTCGTTCGAAATCATGATGGACGTGCTGTTGATCGTGGTGATCGGCGGCATGGGCACCATCTACGGCGCGGTGATCGGTGCTGCACTGTTTGTCGTCGCGCAAAGCTATCTGCAGGATTTGCTGCGGCTCGGCAGTGAAGCTGCGAGCGGCGTGCCGTGGCTGTCGGCGTTGCTGTCGCCGGATCGCTGGCTGTTGTGGCTCGGCGTACTGTTTGTATTATCGGTTTACTATTTTCCCACCGGTGTTGTGGGTCGCTTGCGCCTTAAGGTAAACGACAAGGTAAGCGACAAGGCGCGCGACAAATCGAAATCATAAGAAATTAATTAACTGTCCAGGAATAAATGGTAAACACAAGCGCTGGCACAGCATACCGGTCATTTTAACGCTGTGAAGCCCGCCAAATGGCGATCTACGCGGCGATATGCGGGAGGAATTTTATTTCAGGCTACCTTGCAAACTGGTATTAAGTTTCTATAATTATTGCCTCAGCGACGCGTTTGATGGAGCCCGAACCTCAACATAATTCAGCGTCCGCTGCATTGTAATTTTGAAACAGAGTCGTGAAGAACAAGATGGGAAACGATCAATACGTTCTTAAAATATCTGAACCGCCAATGCTGGCGAAGCAGCTTGGCTACGCAGGTTTGCTGCCATTTATCACGCTTGCGGCGATGTTGTGGATGGTTCGCGCAGATTTGCGGAATGCGGTGACATTGGCGCTCACCGGCTACGGTGCGGTGATTGCGTCTTTCCTCGGCGGTGTGCATTGGGGCATCGCGCAGCGCTTGTCGACAGATGCTGCGCGGTTTCACACTTGGTGGGGCGTGGCGGCGTCGCTGCTGGCTTGGGTCGCGTTGATTGTGCCAGCCGACGTGCGGCTGCCGCTGTTGGGGCTGGTGTTGCTGGCTTGCTACGTCGTTGACCGGCGCAGCTACCCGCGTGTCGGTCTGGCGGCGTGGCTGCCGCTGCGGCTACACCTGACCATTGTCGCGGTGTTGTCATGTGCGCTGGGCGCGCTTGGCGCTGCAAGGGTCATCGCACAATGAGTAACGCGCCGCGCCATGCCTGAAGGCCCCGAAATATTTCTCGCCGCGCGCGCCGTACACGGGGCCGTCGCGCAGCAAGCGTGTACGCTGGAGCTGCGCCATCCCGCATTGTCTGCGAAGGCGCGTCACTTGCGCGGCGTTCGCGTGACGCGCGTCTATGCGCGCAGCAAGGCGATGCTCACCGAGTTTGCCAACGGCACGGTGCTGTATTCGCATAACCAACTGTACGGCGAGTGGGTGCTGCACAAGCCGCATGAGCCGCTACTTTCCAAACAAGTGCGTCTGATTATCCGCACCGCCGCGCATCAGGTGGTGCTCTATAGCGCAACCGATTTTGCTTGGCTGAAAGCAGGTGCTGAGCATCGTCATCCCTATATCGCCAAGCTCGGTCCTGAAGTGCTCGATGACAACGTGACCGCGCTGGACATCGCGCGGCGGCTGGCGGTATTCCCACGTCGCGTCATCGCCGACGCGCTGCTGGATCAGCACGTGATTGCGGGTCTGGGTAATTATTTGCGCGCCGATATTTTATTTGTCGCGCGGGTGAATCCGCTGCGAAAAATTGGCGAGCTGTCGGTGTCCGAACTCCTGCGCATTGCCAAGGCCTGCAAAACGCTCACGCGACGCAGCGTGCAACGGCACGGCGTGGTGCGACCGTGGTCGCACTTTCAGGCGGCGCGCAAAAGTGGTGCTGAACTTGAGGCGGCGCGTTTTTACGCGTTTGACCGCGAAGGTGCTCCTTGCTGGACTTGCGCCGCGCCGATCATGCGCAGCACGCAGGGTGGGCGGGGGCTTTTTTATTGTGCGCAGTGTCAGGGTTTGTGACTGAGTATGCGTCGCGTCGCGTTGCTCGCCAATTTTTCACAGACAAACTCTAGCGCTGGTGCGGCTTACGGCGGCATTTAAGCCCGAAAAGCGCGTAAATTGGCGTTCTACGCAATTGCGCCAGACGACACCGCTACAGCGTCACGCGGATTTTATTGCCTGGCTGCAATACCGATTTGGGACCGAGTTTGTTCCAGCGCAGCAAGTCATTGATCGCGACGTCGAATTTATTGGCGATTGCATACAACGTGTCGCCGGATCGCACCGTGTAGGTTGACGGTTTGCGGGCGATTTTTTTTGCGGGCGCGCTGACGCGGACGAGTTCGGGCTGCGGCATCGTGACGGCGCTCGCTTTTTCGCTTAACAACAGAGTCTGTCCGAGCTGCACGCGATCATTTTTCAGCGCGTTCAGCAGTTTGATATCTTCGGTCGCCACGCCGTATTGTCGGGCAATAGAGAACAGTGTCTCTCCTCGTTGTACGCGGTGGACGCTGGGTGCTGCGGTGGCTGGTGCCGTTGCGACGCTGCCTGCAGTCGCTGCGGCGTCGGGTTGCGCCGCTTTGAATGCGACCTTTTTATCAAGCATCGCAGAGATCGCTTTTGCTCGCCCCGTCATCGGTACCATGATGCTCGCCGCGACCATGAGCTTGCCTTTCTTTTCCTTCAGTGCGCCATTGGTGGCGCGCAGATACGAGCCGGTGACGCCGTGCCGTCGCGCGACGGCATCGAGCGACTCGCCGCGTTTGACACTGACGGTTTGCCACGAAACCATTGGGCCATTCAGCGAACGATAGAGCTCAAGATTGGCACGGAATGTTTCGGCTTTGTCGAATGGCACCAGAAAGTAGCCGGTGCCGGACGCGGCGACGGGCCGGGTGAACGCGGGATTGAGCGTGGCGAATTCGTTTTCCGGCATTTCAGCCAGACGCGCGGCGAGGCTGGTATCGATTTTTTCGGGGGCGGCAACTCTGGCGAAGTAGGGGCGATTTTCCACCGCTTCGAGCTCGATGCCGTAGCTGCCTGGAGAGAGCACGATATTTTTTACCGCGATCAGTTTTGGCACGTAGTTGCGCGTCTCGATCGGCAGTGTGAGGCTCAGATAATCGGTTGGCAGGCCGAGCCGCTGGTTTCTGGCGATGGCGCGACCGACGCAGCCTTCGCCGCAGTTGTAGGCGGCAAATGCCAGCTCCCAGGAATTGAACATGCCGTAGAGTTTTTGCAGATAATCGAGTGCGGCACCGGTGGAAAGAACCACGTCGCGCCGATGGTCGGCCATTGAATCTTGCTTCAGGCCAAAGTGCTTGCCGGTTGAAGGAATGAACTGCCACATGCCAGACGCCTTGGCGCTGGAAAATGCCTGCGGATTAAACGCGCTCTCGATGATCGGCAGTAGCGCAACCTCAGTCGGCATGCCGCGCTTCTCGACTTCTTCCACAATGTGATGCAAATATTTGGAGCCACGATCAACAAAGCGCTGAATGTAATCGGGTCGACTGGCGTACCACTGCTCCTGCTGCAAGACGAGCGGCGAATTCAGCTCGCCCATCACGAAGCCGCG
>JANMPY010000487.1:0-3329 GCA_031370095.1 Betaproteobacteria bacterium | reverse complement strand
CTGGCGACGCATGCAGGTGCCTGAGCCTTTGCGCAATGAAATCACGCCGAAAAATATTTTGATGATCGGGCCGACCGGCGTGGGCAAAACAGAAATCGCGCGGCGACTGGCCAAGCTTGCGAACGCGCCCTTCCTGAAAGTGGAAGCGACCAAATTCACCGAGGTCGGCTACGTCGGCCGCGATGTCGATTCGATCATTCGCGACCTCGCCGAAATTGCCGTGAAGCAAGGCCGCGAGCAGGAAGCACAAAAGGTGCGTCATCTCGCCGAGGAACATGCTGAAGAACGTGTGCTCGATGCGTTGCTGCCAGAGGCGCGCAACTTTGATTTTTACGGTAAGGCCAAAGAGGGCGCGGTCACTGCGGGCACCGAGGGCAAGAGCGCAAATTCAGACAACACCACGCGCCAAAAATTTCGCAAGATGCTGCGTGAAGGCAAGCTCGATGATCGCGAAATTGAAATCGAAGTCGCTGCGGTGTCGGGCAACATGGAAATTTTTGGCCCGCCCGGCATGGAAGAATTGACCCAACAAATTCAGGGCATGTTTCACAACATGGGCAGCACGCGAAAAAAAACCCGCAAGGTCGCCGTCAAGGAAGCATTGAAACTGCTCACCGACGAAGAAGCGATGAAGCTTATCAACGATGAAGAAACCAAAATCGCCGCGCTAAAAAATATCGAGCAAAACGGTATTGTTTTCATCGACGAAATCGACAAGATCGCGAGCCGTTCCGAGACGCAGGGTGCGGATGTATCGCGGCAGGGTGTGCAGCGCGATCTGCTGCCGCTGATTGAGGGCACGACCATTTCGACAAAATTCGGCATGGTGAAAACCGATCACATTTTGTTCATCGCCTCAGGCGCATTTCATCTCGCCAGACCATCCGATCTGATTCCTGAATTGCAGGGCCGACTGCCGATTCGCGTCGAGCTGCAGTCGCTGTCGGTCGATGATTTCGAAGCCATCCTCACCAAGACCGACGCCTGCCTCACCAAACAATATCAGGCGCTGCTGAAAACGGAAGCGGTGGAATTAACTTTTCCGCCGGAGACGGTAAAACGCATCGCCGAGATTGCTTTTTCGGTGAACGAAAAAACTGAAAATATCGGCGCGCGGCGTTTATACACGGTGATGGAAAAACTTCTCGAAGAAGTCTCTTTCGATACCGCCTCGCAAGGTGTGGCGTTCGAAATTTCGCCTGAATACGTCAATGAGAAACTCGGCGAACTCGCGCAAAGCGAAGATTTGGCGCGCTACGTTTTGTAGTCCTGGACCGCTAAACATTTTTCGACGCGAGCGGTTGGCATGTGTCTGCATTGGACGACAAATTCAGGATCGCCGCAGCGCCCACGAAATCTGCTCGCATATTTTTTTGTCTATTAAGCCGCTGTTTAATAGCGCGATTATTTATTTTCCGGAACTTTTCCCAACGAGCTTGTTCCTAAACAGCACTCGCGTTGTAGCGCGTCACTTGTTGTTTTGCCGTTCTATTGCCGGTGGATTTTACATCCCCTTCTTTTGCTGGGTGAATGGCGCCAGCCGGTGGCGGTACGCGGGAAATTCCACTATTACAGGAGATGTACATGAAGCAGCCTATTCGTAAAGTTATTGCCGCATCCGCGATGTTGTTTGCCATTAACGCATCCGCGAAAGACATCATCGAAACCGCCACTTCGGCAGGCTCGTTCAAGACGTTGGTGACTGCCATCGACGCCGCAGGATTGACCGAGACACTTAAAGGTAAGGGCCCTTTTACCGTGTTCGCACCAACCGATGATGCCTTCAACAAGCTGCCTCCAGGCACACTGGATGCCTTGTTGAAAGACAAAACCAAGCTCGCGCAAATTCTCACCTATCACGTGGTACCAGGTGCTGTCATGGCCAAAGACGTGAAGCCAGGCGATGTACCTACCGCCAACGGCAAACCGCTGAAAGTCACGGCCGACGGAGGCCGTGTGAAAGTGGATAACGCCAACGTTGTGAAGACCGATATCGCCGCAGACAACGGCGTGATTCATGTCATCGACAGCGTGATCCTTCCGAAATAATTTCACGCGCATTTGTTGGTCAGCAAAATAGACCCGGCGTCGCGCATGCGGCGTCGGGTTTTTTATGGTGTGATTTTTTCACGGCGTGGGGGCATCGCGTGACGACATGAAGCTGCGAATTCACAGCCGACGGGATTGTACAAAACTAGCACTGGCGAGGCTTACAGACGTATTGTGGCTGAAACACCTCGCCAAATGGCCTTCTACATAAATTTATGCGGGTGCACCGCGCTGCATCGCCACACCATGTGCGCCATGCGTGATCGCCTCATCCATGTCCGCAATCGACAAGCCGCCGAGCGCGTAGACCGGCAGCGGTGTCGCGTTGACGACGGCTGAAAAATTTGTCCAACCCAGTGGCAACTGGTCGGGATGCGTGCGCGTAGGCTTCACGGCGCCCAACACGACAAAGTCGAATTTCAATTCCGCCGCACGATCAATCTCCGCGCGGCAATGGGTGGACGCCGCCACCAGCGCAAACGCGGGGCGGCTGCTGCATTCACTTAATTGCAGCGCAGTCAGGTGTACGCCATCGGCACCGACCTCGCTGGCCATTTCAATATCACTGTTGATGAGCACCTTCGCGCCGTACAGACGCGCACGCGCCAAAACCTGTATCGCGAATTTAGTCAGCGCATCGCGCGGTATGTTTTTTTCGCGAACCTGAATCATTTTCAAGCCGTGTTGAAGTCCGTGTTCCAAGCGCTTCAAATACGGCTCGATGCCGATCTCACTCGCATTGGTGATGGCGTAAACAGGTGGCAACGCCAGCGCGTTGAAAATCGGCACGCAGCCCGGCAACACCGGCGTAACCGTAATCGCACCAAGCTGCTGCCACATAAATTGCTGCGCTTCCATACCGCGCATTTCACCGTGCCATTCATGCACGCGTTAGCAATGTAGCCGCACGATGGCGTGGGTGTAGTGCATCATGAAAGTGAACCACGGCGTGGCGCGTGTGATTGCAACATTCAATTCTTCCATCAGCTCGCGTTGGAGCGCTTGCAACACCGATTCGCCGGGCTCGACTTTGCCGCCGGGAAATTCCCAGTAGCCGGGATAGGGTTTACCGATGGGGCGAGAGGAGAGCAAAAAACTGCCGTCGGCTTTGATGAATACGGCGACGGCGACTTCGGTTATTTTTTCGGTCATTTCTTGCGCGACGACTGCACCGCGCGTTTTTTGTCCGCTGCGTGCGCGCCCGCCCAATCGCGTGCGAACTGATACGCGACACGACCACTGCGTGAGCCGCGTTCCAGCGCCCACAACAAGGCGGCGGC
>JANMPY010000486.1:0-3726 GCA_031370095.1 Betaproteobacteria bacterium | reverse complement strand
ACGGAAAATCGTGCGCTGGTCGCGCTGGCACAGGCGCTGGCCGACTCGCCGCGCACCATTCTGCAATCCCTCGCCGATAAAATCCTCGCGGTGCTCAACGTTGGCACGGCGGGCGTCAGTTTGCTGACCGAAAACGAAGATAATTTTTTCTGGCCTGCCGTCGCTGGCATGTGGCAGCCACATGTCGGCGGCGGCACACCACGCAATTTCGGCCCGTGCGGCGACGTGCTTGATTGCAACGCCCCGTTACTCTTCAAGAACATTGAGCGGCGCTACACTTACCTAGAGCCGGTGACGCCACGCGCCGAGGAATGTCTGCTGGTGCCTTTTTTTATCGAGGGAAAAGCGGTCGGCACGATCTGGGCGATCGCGCATGATGCGAGCCGCAAGTTCGACACCGAGGATCTGCGGCAGCTTGAAAATCTCGGCCGCTTCGCGTCTGCCGCGTACCAAACCCAGACGATGGGTGCGCGTGAGCAGAGCCGCGCCGCAAGTAAGATCAGTGATGCAACCCAGTCAAGGCTTGCGCTCGAAAAGGTCGGTGTGGAAATTCGTGCGGGCGACGAGGCGCTGCGGGAATCGCAACGTTTCCTGCGCTCTTCGCTCGATGCTTTGTCGGGCCACATCGCGGTGCTCGATGAATCGGGAGCAATTCTGGAAGTCAACGCGGCGTGGCGTCGCTTCGCCGATCAGAATCAGTTCGCCGGTGCCAACTACGGCGTCGGCGCCAACTATCTGCAGCATTGCGGAGAGGCGATTGCGCAACCGGGTACCGCCCAAATTTGCGCCGACGGAATCAAGGACGTCATTCACGGAAGGCGGCCGCGATTCGAGATGGAGTATCCCTGTCACTCGCCAACGCAACAACGATGGTTCGTCATGCGGGTTACCCGGTTTCAGAGTGTGGGGCCGATCCGGGTCGTCATCGTGCATGACAATTGCACCGAACGAAAGCTGGCCGAATCCACTTTGCGCGCAAGCGAAGAATTCAACCGCAGCATTGTCGAAAACAGTCCGGACTGCATCAAGGTGCTCGATCTCGATGGCAATCTGCGCGCCATGCTGAGCGGGCAGGAGTTGCTGGGCATCGACGACATCGCGCCATTTTTGAATAAATCGTGGCTCGATTTTTGGGCGGGCGAAGATCGTCTGGCGGCGCAAGCGACGGTGAAGGCTGCGGCGGCGGGCAAGAAAGGCAGCTTCGTTGGATTTTTCCGCACACCGCGCGGCGTACCGAAATGGTGGGACGTGGCGGTTTCGCCGATTCTCGGTGCGAACGGCAAGCCTGAGCGCCTGCTCAGCGTTTCGCGCGAGATCACGCAGCGCAAACGCGCCGAAATGAATCTGGCCTTTCTTGCCACGGTCAGTCACGATCTGGTGCTATGGGCGAGCGTCGAGGAAATGATGAATACGGTCGGTGCGAAGCTCGCCGCGTATTTCGGTC
Organism: Betaproteobacteria bacterium; assembly: GCA_031370095.1. GTDB lineage: Bacteria > Pseudomonadota > Gammaproteobacteria > Burkholderiales > Usitatibacteraceae > UKL13-2. The sequence continues at coordinate 2,282 of JANMPY010000486.1, read as the reverse complement.
TTTCAATCTGTGCGTTCGCCGAGATCGACGAAACGGCTGAACAAGTGGTCATCAATCATGACTGGCATCGTGACGATGTGCCGAGTCTTCTCGGCACGCATCGTCTTGCCGATTTTGTGGGGGATGAATTTATCCGCGTCGCGCGGTCAGGAAAAGCGATCGTGGTGCGCGATACGGCAAACGACGCGCGCACGACGGATGCGAAATTCGCGGCGCTTAAAATCGCCTCCTTCATCTGCATGCCGCTCATCCGTGAGGAGCAATGGCGCTTTGCGCTGTGTCTCTATCATTCCGATCCTCACGATTGGCGCGAAGACGAAATCGAGCTCACCCGCGAGCTGACGGCGCGCATCTGGACGCGTCTTGAGCGCTTGCGCGCCGAGACCGCGCTGCGCAGAAACGAGCGGCGTCTGCGCGACGCGATGGATTCAGCGCGGCTGACCTTCGTCGAGGTTGATCTCGAACAGGGCGGCGCGTGGACAGCCGATAATTTTCCGACCGTGATGGGTTACGTCTCGCCGCCCGAGCAGACGACCGATGTGTCGATCGGCAGCCGGGCTTTACTCGAACATATCGTTCCAGGCGACCGCTTGCGGGTGCAAGCTGCACTCGACGAATTCACCAGCGGCAAACCGGTCGGCAGGATTGATTATCAGGTGCTCGGCGACGACCAGATTCTGCGCTGGATCGAGAGCAAATGGACGATTGAGCTTGGCGCGGATGGGCACCCGCTGAAATCCTTCGCGACCAACCTGGACATTACCGAACGTAAGCTCGCCGAGATCGCGTTGCGTGAAAGCGATCAACGCTATCGCACTTTGTTCAACTCGATGGACGAGGGCTATTGCATCATCGAAGTGATTTTCGACGAACACAATAAGCCGGTCGACTGGCGGTATCTGGCGGCCAATTCGGCGTTCGGGAAGCTTACCGGCATGCGCGACGTGGTGGACAAACGGATAAATGAAATTGTCCCTGGGCTCGAAGCGTATTGGTTTGATTTTTACGGCAACGTCGCGCTGACGGGCGAGCCTCATCGTTTCGTCAACGAAGCGAAACCATTGAATCGTTGGTTTGATGTCTATGCCTTTCGGCTCGACGGGTCAGACAGCCGCAAAGTCGCCGTCATTTTTTCCGACATTACCGAGCGCACCAGGACAGCAGAAGCGCTGCGCCAAAGCGAAGCGCGTTTCCGCGCGCTGTTTAATCGCGGCCCGATTGGCATGTATTCGTGTGACGTGTCCGGGAAGACGCAGGAGTACAACAACGTCGCGGCTGCGCTGTGGGGAATGGAGCCCACCAGCGACGATACCGATGAACGCTTCCGCGGCGCGTTCAAATTCTATCTCCCCGATGGCACGCTTGTCCCTTACGCCGAAACGCCGATGACCAAAGTACTTCGAGGGAAATTACCCGAAGTGACTGACATGGAAATCGTCATCGAGCGGCCCGACGGCTCGCGCGTGACCGTCATCGCCAATATTGTTCCGCTAAAAAATGACCAAGGTGAAATCACCGGTGTGTTGAATTGTTTCTACGACATCAGCGAACGGAGCCGACTGGAAAAGAAAACATTGGAGCAGGCGGAAACACTGGCCGAACTCAACACCCGCAAAGATGAATTCCTGGCGATGTTAAGTCACGAGCTGCGTAATCCACTGGCACCAATTTCCAACGCGGTGCAATTGTTGCGCCTGCAGAAAAACGAAGATCCGGTGCAGCAACGCGCGCGCAACATTATCGAGCGACAGGTCGGGCAACTGACCCACCTCATTGACGATCTGATGGAGGTCTCCCGACTCACCACGGGGCGCATCCACCTTCGCGTCGCCCACGTAACGATGAACGCGATCATCAAAAACGCGGTTGAGACAGTTCGCCCGCTGATCGATTCGCAACGTCATACACTCGACATATCTGTCCCGACGGAACCAATTTTGGTCAACGCCGACGCTGGCCGCATCGAACAAGTGGTCGTGAATCTACTCACCAACGCAGCAAAATACACCGAGCCAGGCGGTCACATTTGGCTGACTGCGTTGCAGGAAGGCGACGATGCAGTCGTGCGGGTGAAGGACAACGGCGTCGGCATCTCGGCCGAATTATTGCCACATGTGTTCGACCTTTTCACCCAGGCCGACCGATCAATGGATCGCTCGCAAGGCGGGCTGGGCATTGGCCTCTGTCTCGTGCAGCGGCTGGTCGAAATGCACAGGGGGACGGTGACCGCGCAAAGTACGCTGGGCGAATGCAGCGAATTCGTGGTGCGCATTCCGGTCGTG
>JANMPY010000483.1:0-10380 GCA_031370095.1 Betaproteobacteria bacterium | reverse complement strand
CCGGTGTTTCAAAAGCAACCACACCAGCAACGTCGTTAGCAAATGGCCGCATCGAAGGCGCATGGAATTCGACCACTCAAACCGATGAGTCATACTTATTCTGGCAGCATGTTCGCTATGCGAATCTTGCCACTGGCACGACCGATAAGACGGCAGTCGACTATCGTCCACTGAACAGCGAGAATGGTAATTTGGGTATCACCGGTGCCGCAATATTAACGGCACCAACCACGCCGTTCAATGGCTCGTTCTTTGTCTGCCAAGGGAATATCAACGGACGGTTCGCGCGTCAAATCGATACGACGATGGATGACGGTAACCCAAACACAGGCTCAGTTCGAATTATGGTAGGGAACAATGTCGCGACAGCAGCAGACGCGACCACACAGGCCGCGATGACCACGGCGGGCGACGGAGCCGTGTACACGGTGTGTGCGGCGTTCTAACGGCGCATCCGTAAAAAAGCCCGCTACGGCGGGCTTTTTTATTGCCCGCTTTTCTCGGCTGCTTACGCAAAAACGATTGCGAAGTTCGTTGCCAAGACCACCACCCCAAAATCAAGCAACGACGCGCCTTCCGGCGGCATGTGTTTCAAGAGCCACATGGATACTGCCCCGCAGGCCATGTCACCGTTAGTTTTGCAGCCACTCTATCCCTGCAACAGCCGCATCTCCGCCCGCGCCAACGCCTCCGGTGTCCCCGCCAGCACCAGCACATCACCTGATTGCAGTTGCATGTCCGGCTGCAGTTTTGTTTCGCGCACACCTTTGCGCCGCAGCGCGCTCACCTGAATGCCGATTTCCTCCAACCGAAGTGTTTGAAAAGTTTTGCCCACTGCCGCAGCACCCTCGTCAATCAGAATCGAGTGCATGCGCGTTTGCTGCCCATCGAATTCACTGCCGGCTTCATCGGTGACGCCAGGAAAAAATCCGCGCATCAGCTCATAGCGCTCGCCGCGCACTTGGCGCAAACGCGCGAGGACTTTGTTCAATGGTAGCCCCAGCAGCAGCATCGTTTGTGTGGCCAGCATGAGCGAGCCTTCGACCACCTCGGCGACAATTTCTGCGGCTCCGGCACCTTTTAATTTCTCAACGTCGGTGTCATCGAACGTGCGGACGATCACCGGCACATCGGGCCGCAATAAACGCACGTTAGAAAGTATTTTCATCGCCGCATGCGTGTCCGCAAAGCTCACCACCACCGCAGCGGCACGCGACAATCCCGCGGCCGTCAGCACTTCTTTTTTTGTCGAGTCGCCGAACATGACTGAATCGCCGCCGGCCGCGGCTTGCTTCACGCGGTAAGGATCGGTGTCGAGCGCAGTGAGCGCGATTTTCTCGTGCTCCAAAAATCGTGCGAGATTTTGGCCTGATCGGCCGTAGCCGCAAATGATCACGTGACCGCGCTTGGCCATCGATTGAATGGCCAATTGCTGCAACTGCACAGCGCGCATTTCCCATTCGCTTGCGACCAAATACATGACCATCTTTTCGCTCTTGGCCAGGATGAAAGGCGAGAGCAGCATCGAGATCAGCATCGCGGCCAGCACCACTTGCAGTGTCGGGTCTGGCACGGCTTTGATTTGTCCGGCGAGTGATAGCAGCACAAAACCGAATTCGCCAGCAGGTGCCAGCGCCAATCCACAGCGCAGCGCGACGCCTTTATCGTTCTTGAACAGCAAGGCCAACACGATCACGATCAAAAATTTGAACGTCAGCAACGCCGCCAACACCAGTAATACCAGCACCCAGCGCTCAACGACCACATGCAGATTGAGCAGCATGCCAATGGTGACAAAAAACAATCCGAGCAACACATCGCGGAACGGCTTGATGTCGTCCTCGACCTGATAGCGGTATTCGGTTTCAGAGATCAACATGCCGGCGAGAAACGCGCCCAGCGCCAGCGAGAGTCCGGCGAACTCGGTAACCCATGCCAATCCCAAGGTCACCAGCAGCACTGCGAGCACAAATAGCTCCGGCGATTTTTGTCGCGCTATTACACCAAACAGGGCGCGCGTTACGCGTTGACCCACCGTAAGAATCAGCAGCAGGACAAGCGCCGCTTTGGCCAGTGCCCAACTCACCTCAATCGCCAGCGCACCACCGGAAAGTGCTAACGCCGGCACCAACACCAGCAACGGCACCACCGCCAAATCCTGGAACAGCAACACGCCGACAATCTGTTTACCGTGCGCCGAGTGAAGCTGGGCCTGATCGGACAGCACCTTGATGCTGATCGCGGTGGACGACATCGCCAGAATGCCGCCAAGAATCAGCCCAACCTGCCAGCTTTGTCCGGCGAGCAGTGCGATCAAAATCACCACGGAAATTGTGACCGCAACTTGCAATCCCCCGAAACCAACAACGGTGCGTCGCATCGCCATTAATTTTGGCAGCGAAAATTCGAGGCCAATGGAGAACATCAAAAACACCACACCAAACTCAGCCAGATAACGCGTCTGCGGGGTATCGGGCACAAACCCCAGCGCGTGCGGCCCAATCAGCGCGCCGACCACGAGATACCCCAGAATTGCGGGCATGTTGACGCGCCGAAACACCACCACCGTCACCACGGCAGTGGCCAGCAAGATCAAAACGATTGGCAGAGTGGAGTGCGTGGTCACCTGGTTTGGCTGTTTGTTGAAATTTAGATTTTCGCCGCATAAAGTGCGGTCGTCGACAACTACTTCTCCCTTTGGAAAAGAGGGAGCAAAACAATGTCGCGCAGCCTTAACGGTACAATAGTCTCATGGAAAGTTTATTACATCCCCGCCCCATTGCCGATACTGCGCGCACACTGAATCTCGCGAAAGAAACGCTCAATATCGAAGCCGACGCGGTGCGTACGCTGGCGTTGAAACTCGGCGACGCATTCCTCGCGGCGCATAAACTTTTATTTGACGTCGCGGCAAAAAAAGGCCGCGTCGTTGTCACCGGCATGGGCAAGAGCGGCCACATCGGCGGCAAGATCGCCTCCACCCTTGCATCCACCGGCACACCGGCGTTTTTCATGCATCCCGGCGAAGCGAGTCACGGTGACTTGGGCATGATCACCAAGGACGATGTGGTTATCGCCATCTCCAACTCCGGCGAGTCGGATGAAATTTTGAAACTTCTGCCGCAGCTAAAGCGTCGCGGTACGCCGATTATCGCCATCACCGGACGGCCCACTTCCACGCTTGCTAGCGCTGCCGCTGTGCATCTGGACGCGGCTGTAGAAAAGGAAGCGTGCCCGCTCAATCTCGCGCCCACCGCGAGTACCACCGCGACGCTGGCGCTCGGAGACGCCCTCGCCGTCACGCTGCTGGACGCGCGCGGCTTCGGCGAGGAGGACTATGCGATGCACCATCCGGGCGGCTCGCTTGGTCGGCGATTGCTGATGCACGTGAGCGATGTGATGGTGACGGGAGACCGGGTGCCGTCGGTATCGGTGGATGCAATGCTGCCAGCGGCAATCATGGAAATGTCCAAGAAGGGCTTGGGGATGACGGCGGTGGTCGATGCAAATGGTGTGCTGGCGGGGGTTTTCAGCGATGGCGACTTGCGACGCGCGCTCGAAACACACGACAGCATCAAATCCACCAAAGTCGCAGAAATCATGACGCGGAACCCCAAGACCATTGGCGCGCAACGTCTCGCGGTCGAAGCAGCCGAATTGATTCAACGCCACAAAATCGGCTCCAGCGGTTTGCTGGTGGTTGACGAACAGATGAAGCTCTTAGGCGCGGTACACGTGCTCGATCTGATGCGCGCTGGAGTACTGTAGTGGCTTTGGCGGCTGGCGTGATCGAACGCATTCGCAACATCAAGCTGGCAATTTTTGATGTTGATGGTGTACTCACCGACGGACGTCTCATCTACGGGGCGAACGGTGAAGAGACGAAAGTGTTCAATGCGCTAGATGGCCACGGCATGAAAATGTTGCGGGAGTCGGGCGTGGAATTGGCAATCATCTCGGGTCGCAAATCAGAAGCGCTGGCGCGGCGCGCGAAGGACTTGCACATTCACCAACTGTTCATGGGCGTGGACAACAAACGCGATATTTTCGACGCGTTACTGAAGAGTCTCTCGCTCGCCCCTGCGCAAGTTGCCGGACTGGGCGACGACGTGATCGACCTGCCCTTTCTCACTCGCTGCGGGTTCGCTGCCGCTGTCTCGTCAGCCCCCGCGTACGTGCGCGAGCGCGTGCATTACGTGACGACTGCGGGCGGTGGGCAGGGCGCGGCGCGTGAATTTTGCGACCTGATCATGCAAACCCAGGGCACGTGGGACGCGGCGCTGAAAAAATATCTGGACTAATCATGCTTTGGATTAAATCATTTCACATCGTTTTCATGGTCGCCTGGTACGCGGGGCTATTTTATTTGCCGCGCCTGTTTGTCTATCACTCGCAGGCAGAAGACAAAATTTCCATCGAGCGTTTCAAAATCATGGAGCGAAAACTTTACGTCGGCATCATGACGCCGTGCATGGTACTGACGTTAGCACTTGGCATGTGGCTTTGGCTGGGCTATGGTTTTCGCGGTGGCTGGCTGCACGCCAAATTGGCGCTGGTGCTGGTGCTGGTTGCGCACCACTTTTATCTCGGTAAATTAATTCGCGATTTCAAGCATGACCGCAACCGGCATGGTCATGTTTTTTATCGCTGGCTCAATGAAATTCCTGCGCTGCCGGTGTTGATCGGCATCGTTATTCTTGTGATTGTGAAACCATTTTGATGGAACATTATTTCGCGCCTTGTCCGCGTGGCTTGGCCGGTGTGTTGGCCGATGAGCTCACCGTGCTCGGTGCGGCAACAGCGAGCGCGCAGGAGGCTGGCGTCGAGTTTCAGGGCGACAAAGCGCTTGGCTATCGCGCCAATCTGCATTCGCGGATGGCCAGTCGCGTGCTGCAGCGGGTGGCGCGTTTTCCGTATGAGAACGAGCAGCAGATTTACGACGCCGCGGCGATGCTCGCGTGGCCGAGCTGGTTCGACGTGTCGCGCACCATCAAAGTTGAAATCAACGCGCATCGCTGCCCGCTGAAAAGTCTCGACTTCATCACGCTTCGTGTGAAGGATGCGGTGTGCGACAAGTTTCGCGAGCAAGTCGATCTGCGACCATCGGTCGACGCACGCGATCCGGATATTCGCATTCATGTTTTTCTCGACCCCACTCACGCGAGTCTTTATCTCGACCTGTCCGGAGAGCCCCTGTTTAAGCGGGGTTTGCGCGATCACACGGGTGAAGCGCCGCTGAAAAAAAATCTTGCCGCAGGCATCATCAAGTTAAGCGGCTGGCAACCGGGTGAAGCGTTTCTCGATCCGATGTGCGGCAGCGGGACGTTTCTGATCGAGGCCGCAGAAATGGCGTTGGATATTGCGCCCGGATTATCGGGTGGCAAATTGCGTGAATTCGCGTTCGCCAAATTGAAAAATTTCGACAAGCCGATGTGGGACGCGCTGGTTGCCAACGCAAAATCACGCGTCAAGCCCGCAACGCTGCTGCCGATTTTCGGCACCGACAAATATGGTTACGCCGTCACCGACGCACGCGAAAATCTCACCGCGAATGGCTTGATTGACTGCGTGCATTTGAAGCAGGTGAGCATCCTTGAAGTCGCCGCGCCCGCCGCGAGCGGTGTGCTCGTCACCAATCCGCCGTATGGGGAGCGGCTGGGTGACACCACTGATCTTGCCGAGCTTTATCCGAAACTGGGCGATTGGCTGAAACAAAAATTCGCGGGCTGGCGCGCGTATTTTTTTACCGGCGACCCACAGCTTGCGAAGGGTGTTCGCCTCTCGGCGAGCAAGCGCACGCCGCTATTTAACGGCAAGATCGAATGCCGATTGTTCGAATATAAAATTATCAGCGGCAGTAATCGCAAGCCCGCATCACCTGCATAAACACTAGCACCGGTGAGGGTCTTGGCGGAAAAATGGCTGTAAATCCGCACCAGTGCTGGTGTTTACTCACTGGGAATTTCTAAAAACTCTGTCGTACCGGCGAAGGCCGGTATCCAAGTTTTATAAGTAACTGATACTGCTGGCAAACTTAGACCCCGGCCTTCGCCGGGGAGACAATGTTGAGATTTTTAGAAGCTCCCCATTCGCTAGTGATGAATCACCAAGCGCTCGCGTTGACGAAACAAAAATTCCGGCGCAATCCCCATCATCATTCGCACGCTGCGCGACAAATGCGCAGAGTCCGCGAATCCTGCCGATAGCGCCGCAGTCGTCAGGGAATCGCCGGCGATTGCCAAATCCAGTGCGCGCCGCATCTTCAGCCACAGCACGTAACGACGCACCGGCACGCCGACCACTTTTTTGAATAGATGGGCAAAGCGCGACGGCGATAAATGGACGCGCGCTGACAGCGCTTCGATGCTGTCGTAGGCTTGCGGGGAATCGCGCAGAAATGCCAGCGCCGTATTGATGCGTGCGTCCACATAGGATGGCTGACTGGGTTGCATGCGCGCGAAGCCAAAAATGCGCGCGAGTAATTCGTCAGCTTCATCGCGCGTCGTGTCGAATTCGACAAGCTTCAAAAACTCACTGCTGCCGGACTGCGCACAAGTAAAGGCACGCGGCACGTTGTCGATATGTTCGAGCGCGCGCTGAAAGCTTGTGCTCTCCGGTTCCCAGTACAGGGCCGCGATGCTCGATGATGCAAGATCAGTGGCGTATTCGGTTTCCGAAGGGAGGTAGATCACCTCATTTTCGAGCACATCGCCCGACCCTAGCGTCACCCGCAATTTTCCCTCTCTCGCGAGCAGCCAGGTTGCTGCGTGGTTACGGTGTGGAGAAGTCTTGGTGCTCGGCCCAAGATAAAGAAATCGCTCCGGCCAGGTGTAGATGTGAATTTTTTCGTCGAGGCTGTTCATGACCGCCACATTAGTCGAGAACAGCACGATTATTCAAGTGAATAGCCAGTTTATTCAACAACACAGCAGGTTTATGCAAGTTGCGAATCGAGACCGCTCCCATACTGTTTATGCGCTAACCACGCACAAACCGTTGAAAGGAAGCCATCATGAAACGCATTTTTAAGTCAGCACGCACGTTGGACGCAGTACTCGCCGTGGTACTGGCATTGCTGGTCACGGGCAGCGGCGTATCGCTGCTCCACGCCTTTGCGCAAATCGCTTAAATCGTTAAGCTTTCGCGCGCCAGCTATTTCACAATCTCCAGATGCTCAAGCCCTGCCGCCAGGTCTTTTTCCTTGGAGTTCTTGCCTTCGAGCTTGATCTTCAGCCGTAAATCGTTCAGCGAATCGGCATTGCGCAACGCGTCTTCGTAGGAAATCTGGTCGCCTTCGTAGAGATCGAACAGCGCCTGATCGAAAGTCTGCATGCCAATTTCGCGCGAACGTTTCATCACCTCTTTGATCTCGTGTACTTCGCCTTTGAAGATCAGATCCTGAATCAGCGGCGAATTGAGCAACACCTCGATTGCGGCGATGCGGCCCTTGCCCTCTTTGCGCGGGATCAGGCGTTGCGATACGAACGCTTTCAGATTCAGTGACAAATCCATCAGCAACTGATGCCGTCGCTCTTCGGGGAAAAAGTTGATGATCCGATCCAGCGCCTGATTGGTGGAGTTGGCGTGCAAGGTCGACATGCACAGATGTCCGGTTTCGGCAAATGCGATTGCGTAATCCATCGTTTCGCGGTCCCGAATCTCACCGATCAAAATGACATCCGGCGCCTGGCGCAAGGTATTTTTCAACGCCGCAAACCAGTTATCGGTATCGACGCCAATTTCACGTTGCGTGATCAGGCAGTTTTTGTGCTCGTGTACATATTCAACCGGATCTTCAATCGTGATGATGTGGCCGTAGCTGTTCTCGTTGCGGTAGCCGACCATCGCCGCGAGCGTGGTCGACTTTCCGGAGCCGGTGCCGCCGACCAGAATCACCAAACCGCGCTTGGTCATCACCACGTCCTTCAATACCGGCGGCAGGTTCAAATCTTCCATCTTCGGAATCGTCGTCGTGATCGTGCGCAACACCATGCCAATACGGCCTTGCTGCACAAATGCATTCACCCGATAGCGACCGATACCGGATGGCGCAATCGCGAAATTACATTCTTTGGTGGCTTCAAATTCTGCGGCTTGCCGGTCAGTCATGATGGAGCGGGCGAGCTCGCCGGTATGAATCGGCGACAGGCTCGATTGCGAAACCGGTGTCATCTTGCCGTCGATTTTCATGGCTGGCGGAAATCCTGCCGTGAGGAATAAATCAGAGGCTTTTTTGGCAAGCATCGCCCGCAGTAATTCGTGGACAAACTTCAGTGCCTGTTCTCGTTCCATAGTTCACCTTACATCAAGTATGCAGCGGCTGGATCGCCGCCGCAGTGCTGTGCGATTTAATTAAACGAATCCTTGTTGGATGCCTTGTTGCGCGCCTCGGCAACACTGATCACGTTTCGCTTCACCAAGTCAGAAAGATTTTGATCCATCGTTTGCATGCCAATCGCCGAACCGGTCTGAATGGCCGAATACATTTGCGCAACTTTCGATTCGCGAATCAGGTTGCGAATGGCCGGTGTGCCAATCATGATTTCGTGTGCCGCAACACGACCCGAGCCATCCTTGGTTTTGCACAGCGTTTGCGAAATAACCGCGCGTAATGACTCTGAGAGCATGGAACGTATCATTTCTTTTTCCGCTGCCGGGAATACGTCGATAATCCGATCTACCGTTTTTGCCGCCGAGCTGGTATGCAGCGTGCCGAACACCAGATGGCCGGTCTCGGCCGCCGTCATGGCGAGGCGGATGGTTTCCAAGTCACGCATCTCGCCGACCAGAATAATATCCGGATCCTCGCGCAACGCGGATTTGAGCGCGTTGGCAAACGACAAGGTATGCGGTCCGACTTCGCGCTGATTGATCAGGCATTTTTTGGATTCATGGACGAATTCGATCGGGTCTTCCACCGTCAAAATATGGCCAAATTCGTTCTCGTTAATGTTGTTCACCATCGCTGCCAGCGTGGTGGATTTACCCGAGCCGGTAGGTCCCGTGACCAACACCATGCCACGCGGCTGATTGGCGATTTCGGCAAAAATTTTTGGCGCGTTCAAATCTTCCAGCGATAAAATTTTGGAAGGAATGGTTCGCATCACCGCGCCTGCGCCGCGCTGGTGATTGAAGGCATTGACGCGAAAACGGGCGAGGTTGGGAATCTCGAAGGAAAAATCGCATTTCAGATTTTCTTCGTATTGTTTGCGCTGACCGTCGTTCATGATGTCATAAATCATGCCGTGGACATCATCGTGCGCGAGTGCAGGCACGTTGATGCGGCGAACGTCGCCATGAACACGGATCATCGGCGGCAAGCCCGCAGACAGATGCAAATCGGACGCTTTGTTTTTGACGCCAAAGGCCAGCAGTTCAGCAATTTCCATTTATACTTTTCCCTCTTTTTAGCTTGCTCGGCGAACTACAAATGGGCAGTGAAAATGGGCGGTAATTCGGCATCGATCATTATCACTATTTTTTCCGCAACACGGCGCGCAATCGTTTGAATACCCACAGATTATGTCCCCAATCGAATCGAACTTGCAACACATCCGCACCCGGTTAAATGGCGCAATCGCGGGACTGCCATCGGACATGCAACAGCCGGTTACGCTGGTGGCGGTGTCCAAAACAAAATCGGCCGACGAGGTACGCGAAGCATTTGCCGCAGGTCAGCGCGCATTCGGCGAAAACTATGTGCAGGAAGCGGTCGCCAAAATTGAGGTGTTGGCCGATTTGCGCACGCACGGACTCGTTTGGCATTTCATAGGACCGCTGCAGAGCAACAAGCTCAATGCCGTCGCGACACATTTTGACTGGGTGCATGGCGTCGACCGCCTGAAAGTTGCTGCATCGTTGTCCCGTCACCGTGCCAACCACCAAGCTGACTCCAACGCACTGAATGTCTGCGTGCAGGTGAACGTGAGCGACGAGGCGAGCAAAAGTGGCGTGATACCCGAGGACGCATTGGCGCTCGCGACGCAGGTGGCGCTGCTGCCGCATCTCAAACTGCGCGGCCTGATGACCATCATCGAGCAGACAAATGATGAAGCGACGCAACGCGCGCAATTTCGCAGGATGCGTACACTGCTCCAATCGCTGCAAGGCGCGGGCATGGACGTCGATACGCTGTCGATGGGTATGTCGCAGGACTTCGCCATTGCCATTGCAGAAGGTGCGACGATGGTAAGAATCGGCAGCGCGATTTTTGGAGCTCGGCAATGAAGGTCTTGTTTGTTGGAGGCGGAAATATGGCCCAGGCGATCCTGGGTGGTCTGCTCGCGCAAAAAATGCCCGCGAGTGATTTTCGGGTAGTGGAGCCGAACGCCGAAACGCGTGCGGCAATTTCTGTGCTCGATGTCGAGGTCTTTTCGTCAC
>JANMPY010000441.1:0-6169 GCA_031370095.1 Betaproteobacteria bacterium | reverse complement strand
GTCGGCATTCCGCATCCGAAGCTGCGGATGAATTCGTATCCGCACGAATTATCCGGCGGCCAGCAGCAGCGCGTGATGATCGCGATGGCGATTGCGTGTGAGCCGAAATTGCTTATCGCGGATGAGCCAACCACGGCGCTCGACGTGACGATTCAAAAACAGATTCTCGATCTCATCGCCAAGCTCCAGCTGTCGCATCACATGTCGGTGCTGTTCATCACCCATGATTTGGCGGTGGTCGGCGAGATTGCCGATACCGTCGTGGTCATGCAAAACGGCGAAATCAAGGAGCAGGGCACGGCCAAACAGATTTTCGAGTCGCCGCAACATCCGTACACCAAGGCGCTGCTGATGTGCCGTCCTAGTGTGAGCAAGCGGCCGATGCGTTTGCCGGTGATTGAAGATTTCATGGGTGCTGCGGGCTTGCAGCCGGAACATCTCGCGCAGCGCAAGCGCGGCTACGCGGCGGGCGACGAGATTGTGCTGGAAGTGAGAAATCTGTCCAAACATTTTCAGTTGAAAGAAGGGCTGTTCAAAAAGCGCGATGTGCCGGCGGTGAAAGATGCGACCTTCAAACTGGCGCGTGGCAAGACGCTGGGGCTGGTCGGTGAGTCCGGCTCGGGTAAAACCACGGTCGGCCTCACGCTGATGCGTTTGCACGCGGCAAGCGGGGGCGAAGTGCTGTTCGATGGCGTTGACCTGTTGAAGCTCTCGGAAAAAGATTTCATGAAATACAAGCGCCGCATCCAGATTGTTTTCCAGAATCCATACGCGTCATTGAATCCACGATTCACTGTTGGCCAGATTTTGCTTGAACCGATGACGATTCACAAAATCGGCAAGGACGAGCAGGAACGCGTGCAGTTGGCGATGGCACTGTTGAAACGCGTCGGCATGCCGGAAGTATCCTTCTACAAATACCCGCATGAATTCTCCGGTGGTCAGCGCCAGCGGATCGCGATCGCGCGCTGCCTGACGATGAAGCCGGATGTGCTGATCTGTGATGAATCAGTCTCGGCGCTGGACGTTTCGGTGCAAGCCCAGGTACTGAATTTGCTGCAAGACCTGCAGGACGAATACAAGATGAGCTACATCTTTATTTCGCACGATCTTGCAGTGGTGAAATATATTTCGGATCAGGTGATGGTGATGTCCGAGGGCGACGTGGTCGAGGTGGCCAATTCGGACGATATTTATTTGAATCCCAAACAGGAATACACGAAGAAGCTGCTGGGGTCGATCCCGAAAGGCTGGCAGGACGAGAAGGCGGCGTAGGCGATCTGGCGTCCCGCTCCAATATAGCAACGCAAAAACAAAACGCCCGGCATTGCCGGGCGTTTTGCTTGCTACGTTTTATCAGCAGTCGACGATCAATACTGCATCCGCTCAATCCGCTTCGACTGGGTGAAGCCATTGACGGTGTAACTGAAGATCGCATTGTTCGCATCGCTGAAGTCGAGTGACATGGTGCCGACTTTGGTTGATGTGAACAGCGCCGGGCTGTATGGTACGCCTAGCCACGCCGACGATGCATGCGTGAACACACTGGCAGACCAAACCGTGCCATTCCAGCTACCGCCCTGTCCGGTGAAGAACGTCGCCTTGCCGTCGGCACCGTACGTGTACCAGACCGGGAACAATACGCGGCCTTGCTGGGCGATGTTCATGCCCCAACCGTTTTCGGCGAATGTTGCCCACCAGATATCGTTCACCAGCAAGTTTGGACCCGTGGTCGCTGACGCAAAGATCTGCCGCTGAATCGACTTGGTGCCGCTGACGCCGCTGATGGTGTAGGCGAGAGTGGCAGTGCTATTGCTGGTGTAGGTGATGGTCGCGTTACCGACCGATGCGCCGATGACGAACTGCGCTGCGTTGTAGGCGCTGAATGGCGACGACGTCGACAGGAACAACGGTCCGCTGAAGACAGTACCTGCTGCGTTGAAGCTGCCGCCCGGCATCACATACCACAGTGGTTTGCCAAGATTGTCATAGGCGAAGATCACGTTGAACTGGATCGGACCATGTTGGGCAATCGAGATTCCCCAGCCGTTTTCTGCGACACCAGCCCACCACATGTCGGTGTAGTCGACGGGACCGGTTGCCGTGGCACGCAGGTCGAAGTTGGCCTGTTCAAACACGCGGCCTGAAACGTGGCCTGCCGGGTAAAAGTAGGTTACGACATATTGCTTCGTGCCAGCAGCCGGTGCAGGCAAGACGCAGGTGGCGACTGCTGAATCGGTTGCGTCCGGCAGAATGGCAATCGGAGTTTGCGCACAACCCGTTACCGCGACACCGTTGTCAAAGAACGACACCGTACCAACCGGGCTGTTCATCTTGATCAATGCCGTGATGACCGTAGAGCGACCAGTGACAACCGGTTGCAATGGGTTGGACGAAACCGACAGCACGGCAGTCGTCAGCGCGACCACTTGAGCCAAGCTGGTGCTCGCCGGTGCGTTTGCGCCGTCACCCGAGTAGGTGGCCAAGTACAAACGTGGATTCTGGTTCTGGAGGCTGCCAGGCGCATTACACATCGCTTGACCGACAACCAGTGGCACAGCAGCGCAGCCAGCCAATATTACCGGGCCATTGGCGGTGTTGACGCTAAACGCCACGGTACCGGTCTGATTGTTACCGGTGACAGATGCTACCAACGTAAGCGGCGCACCGTAGTTGGCCACGCTTGACGTTGAGCCCAGCACAATCGGCACGCTCCTCGGCGTGACGCTGACAGTCGCGGACGCCAAACCAAGACCCGCAATATTGCGTGCTTGCACTGAGCAGGTGTAGGTGGTGTTATTGGTGAGGCCGGTGACGGTTACCGGTGAGCCTGCGCCGCTTGCAGCGATAGCACCTGGGTTACAAGTTGCGGTGTAGCCGGTGATTGCGCTGCCGCCAGTAACAGTCGGAGGCGTGAAGGTAATCGTCGCCTGTGTGTTACCGCCAATGGCGCCGCCAATGACCGGTGGGCCTGGAGGCACGATAGGTGCAGGTGTTACCGTTGCGGTAGCCGATGCAGGGCTCGAGCCGGTTACGTTTCTGGCCGTCACGGAACAGGTGTAGGTGGTGCCGTTAACGAGGCCGGTGACGTTCAGTGGCGAAGTCGTGCCGGTTGCCGTGCCGCCTGCGCCGCCCGTACACGTTGCGGTGTAGTCGATGATCGGGCTGCCACCGGTGACCGTCGGCGGTGTGAAGCCGATAAAGGCTTGCAGGTTCGCTGGCTGGGCAAGACCGATGGTCGGCGCGCCCGGTGCGGATGCGGTGACGGTAAATGTCTGCGTCACGTTGGGTGTAGCCGCATTAAAGTTCGCATCGCCGGGCTGGCTGGCGACAATCGTGCAAGTGCCAGCCGAGAGAAACGCGGCGCTGGCACCGGAGATCGTACAGACCCCGAGGGTCGTTGAGGTGTACGCGACTGCCAATCCGGATGTTGCCGTGCCGGTTAGCGCAATCGGCGACGCGTTGAAAGGCTGATTTGAGATCGCGCCGAACGTGATGGTCTGACTACCCTTGTTGATCGTAAGCATGAATGCCTGCGTCGCTGCTGGTGGAGTTCCCGTAGCGGTAATAGTGATCGGGAACACGCCTGCAGTTGATGGCGTACCGGCAAGCACACCGGCTGACGTCAACGTTATACCGGCTGGCAGGGCAGTGGACGTGAAGGTTGGCGAGTTTGTCGCGGTGACGGTATACGTTCCCGCTACACCAACAGTAAAGGTTGTTGCCGCAACGCTTGTGAACGCTGGTGGGCCAGGTGCCGGCGTAACACTAACCGTCGCAGACGCTGGGCCTGTGCCGACAGCGTTGCGCGCAACAACCGAACACACGTACGAGTTTCCGTTCACAAGTCCTGTGACCGTGAGCGGCGAGGTCGCGCCAGTGACGGTGCCAGTAGGCGTACCGGTACATGTCGCGGTGTAATCAAGGATCACGCTGCCGCCGTTGTTGGCGGGTGCAGTGAACGCCACCGTCGCGGTGTTGTTGCCAGGGGTACCAGCACCAATCGTTGGGGCGGCAGGTGCGACTGCCGTGATCGTGAACGTCTGCACCACTTGCGGAGCGGGAGCGATTGCGCCGTTACCAGGCTGATTGGCGTTGATGGTACAAGTGCCGGCCGTGATCATGTTGATATTGAGGCCAGTGATCGTACATACCGGTGTCGTTGCCGATGTGAGTACGACCGTGAGGCCGGAGCTTGCGGTCGCAGCCGAGGCGATTGGCGTCGAGCTAAATGTTCTCGTGCCCGGATTGGCGAATGTGATCGTCTGGCTGCCGCCGACAACGGTCAATGTGAAGCTTTGCGTACCGGCTGGTGCGACGCCATTGGTTGCGGTGATGGTGAACGTTGACACGCCGGTCGCGGTTGCCGTGCCGGAAAGCACACCAGCGGGAGACAGGCTGATGCCAGCGGGAAGCGTGCCAGCCGTCACTGTGAATGTGGAAGCGGGAGAGCCGGATGCGGTTACGTTGAATGTGCCCAATGTGCCGGCCGTAAAGGTGGTGGAATTGGCGCTGGTGATTGCGGGTGCCTGGGAGAGGCTTAACGTCAGTACAGGAAGTGCTGCCAGAGAATTAGTGGAACTGGCGCAGGTAACGTCGCCTTGATCGATGTCGAATTCCGAAACGGGAGCAAGATTAATGAGATAAGTGGAATTGGTCGCTGAGGCCTGAGGCGCAAACGTATACGTTGCCAGGCGCTGATTCGGCCCCGGTGCGGCGGAAACTGGTGCGGGCGGTGGCCCGGTTGGGTCGGAGGTGGTACCTAAATCAACAACGGTAGGCGGGTTCGCGATCAGCAAAGGGAAGGGTGGGAAGTCGACCGTCGGGTCAACGTAGGCTGTTCCGATACTGCGCGCGGTTACGCTGAATGCATTGCTCTCTCCGGCGGTGTTGGCCTGTAGCACGGCAGTGAAGCCGCAGCCGCGCTCGGTGGTGGTCGATGCGCATAGCGTCGCCTGAAATGTAGCGCCACCAGGGCTAAAGCTCGCCGTCGGCGGATTGCCGCAAGTCGCACCAGCCGACCAATTGAAAGTGACCGTTGCTTCGGCCGGAAAGGCGAATCCCAACGTAGCGAGCGCCATAGCTGCCAGCGCGCGTGAGGTTTTCATCAGATTCATTCTTTTTTCCTCTTTGCGTTTTAATTTGGTTACGACGGTTTCCGCAAATCACGGACGACGCATCTTGCACTTTTACCGCTTCAAATTTAAGTCTACCACCGCGCGCGCGATGCAACAACCGGCACCTACATTTTCCCCGTGATGTGCATTCTGCAAAAACATCTTCCAGCTTCTACTAATCATGGAACACTAGCATTATTTCGGCTATCCCGTGTTTGCGGTAGTGGGCAATTTTTTCAATGTGCGTTTATTCACACTTCTGTCGCCGCTGTAATATTGGGCTGCACTGCCGCCTGCCCTATAAGACGTAATTTGACCGTCGTTTCCGCCATCCGCTTATTTTCGCAGGTTGCAGATGCAGCGAAAAAATTGAAAAACGTTTATCCATGCGGCATTTCAGCCATATTCGGCTGGGAAAGCGCGCCAGTGCTGGAGTTTCATTGAAAAAAGCCTAGCCCTAAGGCAACACCAACCCAGACCGCGCCTTCACTGCCGAAATATCTGAAGAGTTAATGCTGCCCGTCGCGTTCACATCAAACCTGAAATTGGCGGCTGTCGTGGTTTGTCCGGAGCGCGCTTTCACGCCGCTGATGTCGCTGGAATTTACCGACTGTGAATTGTTCACGTCGCCGACGAGGAAACCGATGGTGGCGGACGCGGTTGGGTTCACCGCGCCATTGAAACCGGCGAGCGAAATGGTGACGCGTTGATTATCGGTGACACCGGTTACGGTCACGCTGATTTCGTTGCCGATGAAGCTAGCGGATGCGACCGCGCCGCTTGCGGGTAAATTTTGCACGACGCTGATGGTGCCTGCCGACGTGATGGGACGATCAAACTTGAAGACGATGGTGTGGCTGAGGCCAGCGCCGCCGCCGCGCGACTCTACGGCAAGGGCGGGCGTATCGACGGGCAATTCAAACGTCCCTGCGCTACCGTGAATTTTGCTCGATACCACGCTAGTGAGTATTGGCGTCGGCGACCCAATCGGCGTCACGCTGACTGTGGTCGACGGTCGACCGGCACCGACCGCATTGTTTGCGATGACCGCG
>JANMPY010000388.1:0-10964 GCA_031370095.1 Betaproteobacteria bacterium | reverse complement strand
AATTCATCAATACTTTCAACGAAACGATCTATGCGCGCAGTTCACGCATATCAACGGATAATCGCGCAATGAAAAAATTCCTCAACATTCACTTGATTGCCGCAGTTCTCGCCTTTGGTGCGTTCGACGCTGCTGCGCAATACCCTGCCCAGCCGATCCGCCTGATCGTGCCGTTTCCTGCTGGAGGGCCAACCGACATCGTGGCGCGACCGCTGGCGCAGATGCTGGGTGAGGCGCTCAAGACCAGCGTCATCATCGACAATCGCGGCGGCGCTGGCGGCTCGGTTGGCGCCGACGCCGTGGCCAAGGCGTCGCCTGATGGTTATACCTTGCTGATGGCGACGGTCGGCACCAACGCAATTAATCCTGCGCTTTACAAAAAGCTGTCGTACGA
Source organism: Betaproteobacteria bacterium (assembly GCA_031370095.1). Taxonomy (GTDB): domain Bacteria; phylum Pseudomonadota; class Gammaproteobacteria; order Burkholderiales; family Usitatibacteraceae; genus UKL13-2. The sequence goes on along the minus strand of JANMPY010000388.1, from coordinate 10,570 downwards.
CGCAATCAAGGATTTCACGCCGATCGCACTGGTCGCCGCAGCGCCGGTAGTCATTGTGGTACATCCTTCGCAGCCGGTCACTGATTTGGCCAGTCTGGTGGCGCTCGCGAAAAAAATGCCGGGCAAGCTTAGCTACGGCTCGGCGGGTAATGGCACGCCGGGTCATCTGGCGGGCGAGAGCTTCAAACGCGCGGCGGGCATCGACATCCAGCATGTCCCCTATAAAGGCAGCGCGCCAGCCGTGACTGATTTGCTTGGCGGCCAGATTCAGATGATGTTTGATCCGCTGCAATCTGTGGTGTCACACGTACGGGCGGGCAGTTTGCGCGCCATCGCCGTCAGCAGTGCAGCGCGTTCGCCAGCATTGCCGAATATCGCCACGATCACCGAGTCCGGTTACGCGGGTTTCGAATTGACCGCGTGGTGGGGCGTGTTTGCACCCGCCAACCTTCCCGCGCCATTGGCCGCAACGCTTGCGAGCGAGATCGAGAAAATAGTGCGCAGCGATAATTTTCGTGATCGTATGGCACCCATCGGCGTGCTGCCTACCGTGCAGACTCTCGTCGCGTTTGGCGAATTTCAACGTGCCGAGTTGAGGAAGTGGGGCAAAGCGGTGAGTGACTCTGGCGCGACCGTTGACTGACCGCGATGCGACCTGATGAATCTTAACGACGAAGAACAAGAAATCCAGGCCGGTAAATTCGGCCCCGTTCCGCAACGCGCCCTGCAGCACCAGTTACTGGTGGGAAATTTCTTTCACGCGGCTGATTTTGTACCGGTCACGCAGGCACACATCATGGCCGATACCGAGAGCCTCGGCGAAGCGGGCGTGCGATGGCTCGAAGGCTTGGCCAATGAGACCGAAGGCCAACATCGGGTACGTATCCCCTCGATCACCGATCCGCGCGGGACGGATTTTTCCAAGGCCGCGTTTCTGGGGCAATCACTGCTGATGCTTTCGCTTGAGCAGCGCGCGATTGACGCGTTCGTGAAATTGGGTGTGGTGATGACCGACACCTGCATCAATTACCAAACCATCCAAGCACCAACGCGCAATGAGCACGTCGCGTTTGGCGATACCGGTGTGGTTATCTATTCCAACTCAATTTGCGGTGCGCGTTCCAACTTTGAAGGCGGCCCCTCGGCGGTTTCGGCCGGACTGACCGGACGCACGCCACGCTACGGATTTCATTTGCCGGAAAACCGCCGCGCCACGCTCCATGTGCGTGCCGAATTTACACCGGTGTCGCTAAACGAGTGGGGTGCCCTGGGCGCGCTGGTTGGTCGCATCGCCGGTAACTATTGGGCCGTGCCGGTGATTGAAGGGATCGAAGGCGCGCCGCAGTCGGACCAACTCAAACACTTCGGCGCCGCGATGGCGAGCTTCGGCTCCACCGCCCTGTTCCACATGGTGGGAGTGACGCCAGAAGCGCAGCGAATGGCCGATGTGGCGGGTGCCGACTTGCCCACACATCGGGTGACGCGTGCAGACGTGGACGCGCTGCAGAAATCTTATCGGCGGGACGGGAAAGTGGATGTGGTGGTCTTTTCAGCACCGCAGCTCAGCCTGTACGAGTTGCGCGAACTCGCCCACTTGTGCGAGGGCCGCCGTTTCACCGTGCCGTTGCTGGCAGTGACGAGTCCGCAAGTGAAGCCGGATGCCGATCGCATGGGAATCACCTCACGCATTGAAGAGGCCGGCGGAACGGTGCTTTCTGGCATGTGCTTTTATCAATCGTATGCGCGCGAGATCGCGGAGGCCAAAGGCTGGAAACGCCTGGTGACCAACAGTGCAAAACTGGTCAACATTTTAGGCGGCTATGGTTACGAACCGATGCTCGAATCGATGGAGGCATGCGTGGACGCCGCCGTGACGGGACGCGTAGCATGAGCATCAACAATAAAGTGTTTCGTGCACACCATGCGATGGGGCGCACCGTGCGTGGTATTGCGATGGTGGCCAATGACGGATTTTCGGCGCGTTACGATCTGGATCGCATTGCCGGAATATTCTCTCGCCCAACGCATAAGCTCGCCGGTCAATCCTACGTCGGGCGCATCCTGGTGCTCGATACCGCCAAGGGCGGTGTCGCCAGCGCGTGGATGCTGCATGAAATGCAGGCACGCGGAAAGGTGCCGCTCGCCTTTGTCTTCAATTCCGTCAATCCGATTTTGGCGCAGGGCGCAGCACTCGGCGACGTGCCGATGCTGGCGGGGTTCGATGAAGACATCACCGCTGCCATCGCCGACGGCGCTGAATTGGAAATCGATCCTCAGCGAGGCGTTGTCACGGTTCTGGGGTAGGTGCGCGCAGCAAATGTATCGGTGAGGCGAGTCTGACTTTTTACGTCACGACACGCCGCGAAAAAAGGCGGTGCGACCAAAATTTCCGCCCATTCTGGTTTCCGATCCATCGGTGCATGTCGTTTTTATGGTACGCTATATCGTACGTTAATTTGGATTACTGTTATGACCATACTCAAAGCATCCGAAGCCCGCGCTAACCTGTATCGCCTCATCGACGAGACGGCGGAACATCATGCGCCTGTGCAGATTGCCGGCAAGCGAAATAACGCCGTCCTGGTGGGCGAAGACGATTGGCGGGCGATTCAGGAAACGCTGTATTTGCTGTCGATTCCCGGCATGCGTGAATCCATTCGGAAGGGTTTGAACGAACCGGTTGCCAAGCTCTCCAAGAATCCCGGTTGGTAGGCCATCGATGGTTTGGCAAGTTCTGTTTACGAAGCAGGCGAATAAAGATGCAAAGAACATTGCCAAATCGGGACTTCGGGAAAAGGCCGAAGCATTGCTTAATGTCCTGACAAGAAATCCTTTGCAAACGCCTCCGCCTTTTGAAAAGTTGATTGGCGATCTCGATGGAGCCTATTCACGACGCATCAACATCCAGCATCGGCTGGTCTATCAAATCATGAAGAAAGAAAAGGTCGTGAAGGTGATTCGGATGTGGTCGCATTACGGCGATCAATAGGCAGCAAAACTCAGAAGGCTTAAAGAAAGAATTAACGCGGTCGCATTTTCCAGCATAAACCGCCAAAACTCTAGTATCCACGGGTATTTTCGAGCAGTAATGAGATGTAAAGGTCAGGCGACTTACTATTACATGCTTTTACAAGACCTGACCCCCTCAGCACTCAGCAACAAAGCGGCATCGGTGCCGGTGGCCCTGCCCTGACCTGTACCTCGGGCACGGTGACCGTTACGCCGCTCAATGCGTCCACGGCGGCATCGGCGGTGTTCGCGGTCACCAGCGCAATTGCCGGGACAACCTGTACCGCCACCGAAATCGTACCGGTTGGCTACACGGCCAACCAGGCTGCCTGCGCGGCGATGGCGCTGGTTGGCGGCTGCACGATCATCAACACCCTCAATCTCAGCCCTGCGGCGATCCCCACGCTCTCCGAATGGGCGATGGTCTTGCTTACCGCACTGTTCGCGTTTGCCGACTTCGCGGCGTTGCGCAAGCAGGCGAGTTAGGCACCGCCGCTTCGGTCTGTTTTCGACGTTTCCCGGCGTCGCGTCAGCAACCCTACCCGCACGGCATCGACAAGCATCATACGGATATCTCTTGCGGATTTTCAGTGTACGATATGGCGGCAAGCATGCCACAACAAGCGAAAGCGGGATGGTGAACGCCGCACTTCATCAGACACTAAAGGAGTAAATACCATGAAATCCAACATTGCTGGTTGTGCAACGGCTCAACTCGCCAGAATCGGATCCAGATTGAGCCGAATCGCGGTCGGTTCGCTGGCGGGCTTGGGATTCGTCGCGCATCTCATCATATCCGCCCCCGCATTGGCGGCGACTGCGCCGCCGCTTGGATCGACTAGCACCTACGGTATCGTTTCCACCACGTTTACAAATTCCAACACCGCACCACAAACCATTATCAATGGCACTGCTTCCCAACCTGCTGTTTGCTATACAACGGCACCCGTCACACCACCCCTAGCGATTACCGGCACCACGATTGTGCCATGCCCGCCTGCAACCGGCGTGGACCAAGGCCTCGCCTTGGCGAATCTGAACGGTCAGGCGTGTGTCTCACTCGGCGCGGGCGCGATTACACTGGACTCCGTAATTATTGGGGCTAACCCGCCTGGCGTCATTCCGCCGGGCTGCTATTCCAGCGGTGGCGCAATGAATGTGACCGCCACCACGACGGTGACCTTGAACGGTGCAGGCGTGTATGTCTTCCGACCCGGTGGGGCGCTGACGACCGGTGCCAATTCCGGTGTCATCCTCGCCGGTGGCGCCTGCGCTTCCGATGTGTTCTGGGCACCCGTCGGTGCCACCACACTCGGGGCGAACGCCGCCCTCTCACCCACACCGACGTTTGTGGGAAATATTCTCGATGCGGCGGGCATTTCGATCGGACGTTTTGCCAATGTAACCGGACGAGCCCTTGCGTTTGGCGGGACGGTCACGACGGATGCAAATACAATCTCGGTGCCCACTTGCGCCCCGTTCGGCTCCTTGCCCGTCCCTACACTCTCCGAGTGGGCGATGATCCTTCTTGCAGGACTACTGGCTTTCGTCGGCTTTGTAGCGCTGCGCAGACAGGATAAGTAATCATTGTGGCGGCTGCTCTGAGGCCGCAAGGGTCAATCGGTAAAATAGCAGGCGCTACGCGAGCCATCGCGTAGCGCCTGTTTCCATGCATTTTCTTATGGCGCGTTTCTTCATTCTCTTTGTCGTCATACTAGCTGCGTTGTTCGCGGCCGAGTTAGCGGCACCTGTGCAAAGCGCCCTCGTGGTGCCGTGGACTCAGGCGCTAGTACGTATCAGTGCCGACCTGATTACCTTCTTTGATCCCCGCGTTGCCGTTTTCGGCAACGTTCTGCAGAGTACGACCAACGGTTTTGCGCTCTCCGTGAGGTCGGGCTGCAACGGCGTTGAAGCGGCTATGATCCTTATTGCCGCCATGCTTGCTTTTCCTGCGTCGTGGAAGCACCGGGTGATCGGCATCATCGCGGGCCTGGTTGCCGTGCAGTTATTGAATATTGTCCGCGTGATCAGCCTTTTTTATCTCGGCCAGTGGAATATGCCGGTGTTCGACTGGGCGCATTCTTATCTGTGGCCGGCGCTCATCATGCTCGATGTACTGATTGTCTGGATGATCTGGATCCGGACGCTGCCGCGAGTCTCTTCCGCTCCCGGACGGTCTCCCGCAGGCGCGGAAGTGGGGTTGCAGCAAGCGCCAGCGCGATGACTGCCGCGGCCCTTTCGCTTAAGCGGTTTGTACTTCACACCTTCCTTTGGTTGCCGCCATGCTCCGCCGTCTGGTATTTCATCGCGGATTACCATAGCGCCGTGGTTGGCAAATTGGCGCGGATGTTGGTGAACCAGTTAACCATCGGCATCGTGTCAGCGCTGGAGCGATCGGGTCTTAATATGGTGTTCGTCACCACCATCAAGGTATACCCTGAATTGGGACAAACCGCCTTGTTGACACCGGAAGTCAATCCCATGACGTACACCTATGGCCTCGCGTTGTTTGCCGCTTTAATGCTCGCCGAACGCGCCACATGGTGGAAAATTCTGGCCGGCGCCGCCGTACTCCTGCTCTTTCAGAGCTGGAGCATCGCCTTCGAGGTACTGGCCCAAATTATGCAGCTCGGCCCTGATGTTTCCGACCAAGCCGGTGTTCATGGTTGGCGCTTGATGATCGTCGATATCGGCTATCAGCTCGGTACCTTCATTTTTCCTAGCCTGATACCTATCGTGCTTTGGGCAACGTCTAGCCGACTGGTGCGAGACAGCATTCCCGTCTTGCCGGTGCGCGAGCCGACGTCTGGATGAACGCGCGCAGACCCTCAGGTTTCCCGGCATTTTAGATCGCGGTAGTGGTGCGTGCGCGAGGGGAGACGCTGGGCTCACCAGGTAAAACGCTGGAAACGGTGGTGGAAACGCTGGGGTCAGGTCTTTCATTATCATATGCTTTTACAAGACCTGCCCCCTCAGTGATGCTCGACGAGCTAGATTCTGGGATCGGGAGCACAGGTACAGCGTATAACATAACGTTGTCCCTACGAACAACCACATTGGCCGCGCAATTATCAATCTATCTCTATAGAAATCGAATCAGCAGAAACGCGCTGGGCGCAAAGCAATGCCGGTGTTTTGCGACAGCCATGACTTTGTATTTCCAGACTCCACCTGACGCCGACCACAAAAAATAAGAAATCACCACATGCAAAAAGAAACCAAGGAGCAACCGCTGCGCGCGGTCGTAGCGGCCGTTCACCTGACCAGCGTTAGCGATATCGAGTTTGATGCTTCGCTGACCGAGCTGCGCGAACTGGCGAAAACACTCGGCTATACGGTCGTCGGCACGTTCATCCAAAAGCGCGCCAAATTCGATTCGGCGGCCTACCTCGGCATCGGCAAGCGGCAGGAAATGCGCCGCTTCGTTGAGGGAATAAATGCGCGCGAAAATGCGGGCGAAGAAGCGAGTGAAAGTGGGGACGACGCCGAGCTCGACGATGATGCAAAAGTGACGAGTCGCGGTCCGGCAAGAAGCGGTGCCGCGAAGGCGAAGGCGGCGGCGCAGTCTGAAGCCGATCCGGATACCCGCCGTGCCGACATCATTCTCGTCGACCATGAGATCTCTCCTTCGCAGGCCCGCAATCTCGAAATCGAGGTTGGCTGCGAGGTGATGGACCGCACCATGGTCATCCTTGAAATATTCCATCGTCATGCCAGCTCGCGCGCGGCGCGCGCCCAGGTCGAGATCGCGCGGCTCGGCTATATGTCGCCCAGGCTTCGCGAGGCTGCCAAACTTGCCGGGCCGAAGGGTCGGCAGCGCAGCGGCACCGGTGGTCGTGGCGCAGGCGAAACACATGCCGCGCTCGACCGGCAAAAAATCCGCAACCGCATCGCCGAGCTGGAAGTGGAGATTGCCGCGATGGACGTGGAGCGCCAGACGCAGCGCGCCCGACGGCAGGCGGGGCAGGCGGGCCAAGCGCTGGCACGCATAGCGCTCGTGGGCTACACCAATGCTGGCAAATCCACCCTGATGCGCGCACTCACAGGCAGCGAGGTGCTGGTTGCGAACAAACTCTTCGCCACACTCGACACCACCGTGCGCGCGCTTTTCCCTGAAAGCGTGCCGCGCATCCTGGTCAGCGATACGGTCGGCTTCATCAAAAACCTGCCGCACGATCTGGTCGCGTCGTTCAAATCGACGCTGGAGGAAGCAGCCGAATCCTCACTGCTGCTCCACGTCATCGACGCGAGCGATCCCGGTTTTGAGAGGCAGCTCGCGGTGACCGATAAAGTGCTGGACGAAATCGGTGCCGGGGCTGTGCCGCGGATTCGTGTGTTTAACAAGATCGATATGGTTGGTGATGCGACTGCGCAAGCCGAGCGCGAGGTCGCGTTGCATGAGCACTACGCGGACTGCATTGTCATGAGCGCGAAACGCGAAAGTGATGTCGCGAAACTGCACGCCGCGATTCGCGCGTTTTTCCAGCGTGGTCTTGTTGAAGCGGAATTATTTCTGCCGTGGTCGGCGCAGCAACTGCGCGGGAAAATTTTTGCAAGCTGCGAAGTGCTGGATGAGCGCGCTGACAGTGATGGCGCATTTTTGCGGGTGCGTGGTGAGGCTGATACCGTCAAGGATTTGCGCGAGCAGCTTGGGTGAAGTCAACGTACATTCCACGCTTGACCCCGGGCGACCAGCCGTGCCGCAACTCAAGTCATGCAAGACTCACATCCTCCTGAATGGCACCACGCAGACCGCCATTTGGCGAGCCTCTCAGGACAAAAACGCCCGAAAAACCACGCCAATGCTAGGGTTTGTGCATATTTCGCAGGCTACATCCCCGTCTGAAAAACATGCCCTGCGTGTTCGCGCAGCGCATGAAATTTCACACTCGGATATCTTTCCGCAGACACTTCCAGCTCCGACACATGCGCGGCCAAAAACGCCGGCGCTTCGACGACATCGTGCGCAATCCGGTGTGCGTTGGCATCGATGAAGCGTTTCAATGTCGTCGCGTTGTCACACGTAATCCAGCGCGCGAGCCGGTAGCGCGATGGCTCGAGTCGAGCGTCAACACCGTACTCGGATTTTAGGCGATGCAACACCACTTCAAACTGCAACGTACCAACCGCACCGAGTAAAAGGCTACCGCCTGCAATCGGCTTGAATACTTGGATCGCACCCTCTTCTCCGAGCTGTTGCAGGCCGGTGCGCAATTGTTTGCTGCGCATCGGGTCGGCGATTTCCACATTCTGGAAAATCTCCGGCGCGAAATAGGGCAGGCCCGTGAACTGCAATGTTTCACCCTCGCTAAGCGTATCGCCGAGGTGCAGGGTGCCGTGATTGGGAATACCGATAATGTCGCCCGCGTAAGCTTCTTCCAGCAGCTCGCGCCGCTGCGACAAAAACGAAACGACTGTGCCGGGACGGATGTCCTTGTTGGTGCGTGAAACCCGCAGCTTCATGCCGCGCTGAAACTTTCCCGAACACACCCGCAAAAACGCAATCCGATCACGATGCGCCGGATCCATGTTCGCCTGAATCTTGAACACGACACCGGTAAATTTTGATTCTTCCGGATGCACCACGCGCTGCAGTGCGGCACGCGGTGCGGGCGGCGGCGCGAGGTCAACAAGCGCGTCCAGAATTTCGCGCACGCCAAAATTATTTACCGCCGAACCGAAGAACAGCGGCGACTGTTTGGCATCAAGAAAACTGGCGCGATCAAAAGCCGGACTCGCGTCGCGCAGCAACGAGATTTCATTGCGCGTTTGTTGATACTCCGCGCCGTAGCGTTCCATCGCGACCGGGTTGTCGAGCCCGTCGAGTATTTCGTCGTCAGTGATGTGCTTGCGGTCTTCGCCCGACTGGAAAATTCGCATGCGATCAAGCCGCAAATCGTACACGCCACGGAACTCACGACCCATGCCGACCGGCCATGTGAACGGCACCATATCCATGTTCAACACACGCTCGATGTCTTCCATCAGCGTGAGCGAGGGCAGACCCTCGCGATCCATCTTGTTGATGAAGGTTAAGATCGGCGTGTTGCGCGCGCGGCAAACTTCGATCAGGCGCAGCGTTTGCGCTTCAATACCTTTACCGCTATCGATCACCATCAACGCCGCATCGACTGCAGTAAGCACGCGATACGTGTCTTCGGAAAAATCCTGGTGACCGGGTGTGTCGAGCAAATTGATCACGCAATCGCGATATTCCATTTGCATCACCGAGCTTGCGACCGAAATGCCGCGTTCCTTTTCGATCTCCATCCAGTCGGAGGTGGCGTGGCGGCGCGCCTTGCGCGCCTTGATGCTGCCTGCGATGTGAATTGCGCCGGCGAACAGCAGCAGCTTTTCGGTGAGCGTGGTTTTACCCGCGTCGGGATGCGAGATGATCGCGAAAGTGCGGCGGCGTTTGATTTCAGTTGAAAGTGCGGTGCTCATGATGTTTGGATGCGCGGACGCTCGCAATGCAGAGCGAGAGTCAGCCAAATGGGAAAGGCGCGCATTATCTCATTTGAATTCTGATTCGGGTTCGCCTTATGCGGCGGCGCATCACAAAGACACAAAAACCCCTTGAAAATCAGTGGTAACTCACGTACAATTAGGTTTGTGCGATGCAGTAATTATTGTTTTCTCTGTAAAGATTCTTCAAGCATCGCAAATGTTCATCGTCTCTGACCTCCTCGGAAGAAAGCTTCAAATCTTCCTGTAGCGTTCCTGCTGTCAACCACGGTTTTTTCTAAACCGTCCGGTTTTTCCTCAAGGATTGCGATTCGGTTGGTGCCGGTGTTTTGGCCTGCCGACTTCTGCGTCCAATCGTTCATTCGATCACGTAGTGTGTTCAGCTGTTTCCGATGACGGACGGCGTGCCTCTTTTCGTAATCGCAATTGATGTAAATGCGCGTCCACCGGAATGGCTGCGCGGGAAAAATTAAAAATGAAATTTGAATCTTTAGGCCTGGCCGCACCGATCAACGCAGCCATCGCTGCTGCTGGCTACACCGATCCCACCGCCGTACAAGCACGCGCCATCCCTGAAGCATTGGCTGGTCGCGACCTGATGGTCTCCTCGCAAACAGGTAGCGGCAAAACCGCCGCCTTCATGCTGCCCGCATTGCAATTGCTCACCGAAGCGCATCCCGTTGTCGGTCGCGGCCCACGCGTGCTGGTGCTGACGCCAACGCGTGAATTGTCGATGCAAGTCACCAAAGCGGCTGAAACTTATGGCCGCAACATGAAAAAAGTGAAAACAATTTCCATCGTCGGCGGCATGCCGTATCCGGTGCAGAATCGTTTGTTGAAAAGCGGAGTCGATATTCTGGTGGCAACACCGGGTCGTCTGCTTGACCAAATGCAATCAGGCCGCGTCGATTTGTCGCGTCTGCAATTGCTGGTGCTCGACGAAGCCGACCGCATGCTCGACATGGGTTTCAAGGATGACCTGGAAGCGATCGTATCGAAATGCCCGGCGACGCGTCAGACCCTGTTGTTCTCGGCAACACTCGAGCAAAACATCGTTCGCCTTGCCACCTCAATGCTGAAAGATCCGGTGCGTATT
>JANMPY010000372.1:0-7213 GCA_031370095.1 Betaproteobacteria bacterium | reverse complement strand
GGTAATTTTGCATAGCAATCTATGAGGCGCTGCGTGAATTCGAGTGGATGCGAGGTGGTGTAGCGGATGCGCTCGATTCCTTTGATGCCGTGCACGGCCGACAACAGCAGCGCGAAGTCGGCTGACTCGCCGTCGGGCATTTCGCCGATGTACGCGTTCACATTCTGGCCCAGCAGAGTGACTTCCTTTACCCCTTTGGCAACTAGCTCGTGAATATCGGCCATCACGCTCGCAAATGAGCGCGAAATTTCCTCGCCGCGCGTATACGGCACCACGCAAAAACTGCAATATTTTGAGCAGCCTTCCATGATCGACACAAATGCGGTCACGCCTTCGACACGCGCGGGTGGCATATTGTCAAATTTTTCCACTTCCGGGAAAGAAATATCGACTTGCGATTGCCCGGTCTCGCGGCGGGCGTGGATCATTTGCGGCAGCCGATGAAGTGTCTGCGGGCCAAACACCATATCGACATACGGGGCCCGTTCGATAATCGCGCCGCCTTCCTGCGAAGCGACACAGCCACCGACACCGATCAACAGCTCGGGTTTGGCGCGCTTTAATTCGCGGATGCGCCCCAAATCGCTGAACAGCTTCTCCGACGCTTTTTCGCGCACCGAACAGGAGTTGTAAAGAATGACGTCGGCATCTTCAGGCGTCGCGGTTTTTTCATAGCCTTCGAAAGCATGCAGCACGTCGGCCATTTTGTCCGAGTCGTATTCATTCATCTGGCAACCGAAGGTCTTGATGAAAACTTTTTTGGTGTGTGGCGAGTCGGACATCTCAGGCTCCTGGGCGCGGTGGGTAAACCGGGCAGTTGCGTGCGGTTACGTGCAGCTATTAAATCAGAAGTTGCCGGAAAATCGAGCGAGAGGCTTCAAGTTGGCAACGAGCAGCCAGTCATCGAAAATGCGCATACGCAGAAAAATCGATGAGCAGCGGAACTGTCAAACTGATGCCTCGCAGCCGATTTAGATCGCAGCTAACGAACAAAGAGCCGCATTAAGCAGCCCTTTGGAGTGTCTTGGTGGCCAATCCCTGATTCGAACAGGGGACCTGCGGATTATGATTCCGTCGCTCTAACCGGCTGAGCTAATTGGCCATTGTAAAAATCTCTTTACGGTGATCCCGAAAGGCCGCGAAGTATGGCCTGATGCACCGTTTTCGTCAAGGCAGATACGGTCAAAATATCACCTTGACGCAGCATATTGCACTGCAACAAAAAGTGGATTATGCTTAGCTGCTAAATAAATTGTACATTGCGTTGTCCAAGCGACAGTTTCATTTGTCCGTCCAGCTGATACGGTTGGTGCGCAACAAGAATAAGCCCGATAACCAAATCATTCCCGCGATCAAACCGATCATCTTCCGCCGCGACGCATTGCGTCCTTAGTCTGCCCGCATATCGGGCTCGTCGCCGCTACACTCCTCATGGATTCCTCCCCCAAAAAACTTAGCGCCTTAACCATCGGTGCCATCGGCGTGGTGTTCGGCGATATCGGCACCAGCCCTCTTTATGCGTTGAAAGAGTCGTTCAATCTCGAGCACGGCATTCCGCTCAACGAAGGCACCGTGCTTGGCATCTTGTCCTTGATGTTCTGGTCATTGATGACGTTGGTGACGGTGAAATATCTGGTGTTCATGATGCGCGCCGACAATCGTGGTGAAGGCGGCATCCTTGCGCTCACCGCGCTGGCGCAACGCTGTTTTCGCGCCTCCTCGCGCGGGCGCTGGATCGTCACCTCGCTCGGCATCTTCGGTGCGGCGATGTTTTATGGCGACGGCATCATTACGCCGGCCATGTCGGTCATGTCAGCGGTCGAGGGGCTGACACTTTACGCGCCGGGGCTGGAGAAATTCGTGTTGCCGATCACGATTGGCATTCTGGTCGGCCTGTTTGCGATTCAGCGCCACGGCACCGCCGTCATTGGCAAATTTTTCGGCCCAACCATGATTGTTTGGTTCGCGATATTGGCGGCACTCGGTATTCTGCAGATCATCAAATATCCCGGTGTACTTGCCGCTGTCAACCCGTATTACAGCTTTGCTTTTCTCATCCAGTACAAGTTCGCCGCCTTCATCACCCTGGGTGCGGTGGTGCTGTGCGTGACGGGTGGCGAGGCGCTGTATGCGGATATGGGGCATTTTGGAAAACGCCCGATCCGTACCGCATGGTTTTCGTTGGTGTGGCCGGCGTTGCTGCTCAATTATTTTGGTCAGGGCGCGTTGATGCTGGCCGATCCGGCGGCGGCAAAAAACCCGTTCTACCTGATGGTGCCGGAGTGGGGACTTTTGCCGCTGATCGCGCTGGCATCAATCGCTGCGGTGATCGCCTCGCAAGCGGTGATCTCGGGCGCGTTCAGCCTGACCAAGCAGGCGATCCAGTTGGGCTATTTGCCGCGCTTTGCGATCAGTCACACCAGCGAGCGCGAGCAAGGACAAATCTACGTGCCGTTTGTGAATTGGCTGATGCTCATCGCCATCGTCCTGCTGGTATTGGGGTTCAAGAATTCAAGCAATCTCGCCAGCGCCTACGGCATCGCCGTCACCATCACAATGCTCGTCGATACGCTGCTGCTATTTGTCGTCATGACGCGGATTTGGCGATGGAACAAGTACTTTGCGCTGCTCCTCACCGCCATCATCGTCGGTAACGACGTGATGTTTCTCGCCGCCTGTCTCACCAAGGTGATGGACGGAGGGTGGTTCCCACTCGTCATCGGCGGCGTGATGTTCACCGTCATGAGCACCTGGTGGCGCGGCCGGCAAATCGTGCGCAAGCATTCGAACGAAGGTGCAATGCCGCTGAAGCTGTTCGTCGATTCCATTGCCACGAGCTCGCCACACAAGGTCGCTGGCACCGGTATTTTCATGACCACCAATGCCGACGGTGTACCGAGCGCATTGCTGCACAACCTGAAACACAACAAAGTGCTCCACGAACGCGTGATCGTCCTGTCGGTCGTGACGGAAGACATTCCTTACGTGCCGAAAGAAGACTACGTGTGGATCGAAAACATGGATCACGGCTTCTGGAAAATCACCGGGCACTACGGCTTCAAGGAAACGCCCGACATTCCGAAAATGCTCCTCGATTGCAAATTGCAGTCGATGAGTTTTGACATGATGGAAACCAGCTTTTTCGTCAACCGCGAGACACTCATCGCGACCCCGGGCGGCGGCATGGTGCTGTGGCGGGAGCATTTGTTTGTGTGGATGTCGCATCTTGCTGCGAAGGCATCGGATTATTTTAGAATTCCGTCCAATCGGGTAGTGGAGCTGGGGTCGCAGGTCGAGATATAGGGTTGAAACACTAGCACTGGCGCGGATTTCAGGCTGATAATGGCTGGGAATCCCCGCCAGATGGCGATCTACACATTTCCACCCTGATTCAACCCGTCGAAGGTTTCCAATCCTTGTCCTTGATTTCGACCATGTAAGCGCGCATCGGACGACCGGAAATATTCTCGACCGAATGGGTTTCGGTCGGTGCCCAAAAAATCTTTCCCGCCTTGGATTCCGCCGTGATCATCTTGCCGTCCTCGGTGGTCACCTTCAACTTGCCATCGGACATGGCGATGGTGAGATGCGCTGGATGAGAATGTTTACCCTGTCCGCAGATGCCGAAGCCCGGCAGCGAACGGTATTCAAGCACCCGCACCTTGTCGTTTTCGAGCACGACTTTATATGACCGCGGATTGACCTTGCTTGCGTCCTGCGCGGCAAGGTTTGTCGTTCCAGCCAAACCCATTATTCCCAGCAGCGCCAGCAGATCACGGCGCGACATCAATGCACCGTTTTCGCCGCAGCCAACGCGTTCAGTGTTTGCAATTTTCCTGATCATCATGTTCTCCTCATTTGGTTATTACATCTGTTTGAATCGATGCGCGTATTGGTCGCTCACGGGCAGCAATTCCCTGCGGCTTTTTAGCCTGACTTGCGGGTGGCCGCTGATATCCCGCACGACACTATCGATGGCATTCACGTTCACCACCGTCGAACGATGCGTTTGCCAGAACACCGCCGGATCGAGCTCGTCGTTGAGCTCGCGAATAGTTTTGCGAATCAGCGATTCGCCATCTGCGGTGACGACCAGCGTGTATTTGTTGTCGGCCTTGAAATAGAGAATTTCCTCCACCGTGATTAGCCGCACCGCCGTCCCGCGCGAGGCGTTGATCCAGCGCAGATAAGCCTTCCCGGTATTTTTTTGCGACAACAGTTCCAACACGCGCGACAGGTCGGCTGGTTCGCTGGAGAGCTTGCTTTTCAAGCGGGCAACGGTGGTCGCGAGACGCCCGGCGGTAAATGGTTTCAGCACGTAGTCGACGGCACCCTGTTCGAACGCATTTACCGCAAATTCTTCGTAGGCTGTAACGAATACAACGTGACAGCGGTGTGTCGCCTGCCGCGCAACGTCCAGCCCGGTCAATCGCGGCATCTGGATATCGAGAAAAATAATATCCGGCGAGTGCTTATCGAGGGCAGCCAGCGCGGCAACGCCGTCTTCCACTTTCGCCACCAGATCGAGCTCGGGCCATAGCGAGCCCAGCATCTCCGCGAGTTCGTCGCGCAGGATGGTTTCGTCTTCTGCAATGATCGCGGTAACGTTGGTCGTCATGGATTTATGTCCGCCGATTAAATTTGAATGCACTCACCAACAGCACGTGGCTGGTGCGTTTGCGGGCACAAGGCCTACCTTGCGAATTCCCTGCTCCCTTGTATTCAGCAATGACAGCACCAAGTCGCGCGTTATGCAACAACATAAGGAACCTCGATGCAGATGGTGATGCCGGTGAACGGTGCTGATTTGGCCACGACCGTGATGTTCTCGCCGAAGAGCGCGCGTAACGCCACGACGGCGGGGTGAAGCTGCCGCTGCGACGGCAGAGCTAGTGCGGCATGGCCAGTCAGTTCGATCCTGACGCGGGAATCGCGCTGCTCTGTCGTGATTGACAAATGCACCGGCCGCGCTGCTTGTCCTCTGGGCGTCAACAGCGTTTGTATAAGCGGCAGCAATACGGATGGCGGGAAATAGCTGCCCGCCGCACCGGCATGGGCTTTCGTCTGAACGCTGAGGTCTTCCTCCCGCAGTGCCTTTTCAATCACCAGATACACGCGGCAGAGCTTTATTTCCTGGTCAAGTGTGGCTTTTGCATCGCTGGTTCGCGGGAGTGTGGCGCGCAAAAATTCGATGAGTAGTTCGAGCAGCCGTTCTGCCGCATCGATGTCCCCCAGATAGAGTTGCTGGGTGCGTGCGATCACCGCAAACAAAAATTCAGGATCGACGCGCGCTTTCATGCCGCTCAAACGCGATTCGAGTGTCTGTCGTTCGAGCGCTTCGTCGGCGATCCGCGTGTTGCTTAAGGCTTGCATGGCAAGATCGGCACGCATCTGCCACTCGTACAGGATCGCGAGCAGACCGGCAAATGCGGTGTTCAACCACACAATGTACAGAAACATGGACATGCCGGGAGTGCCTAAATTCATGGGTACTTCCATCGCGCGCATCCACCCCTCCGAGGATTGAATCGCCGAAATCATTACACCGGTGGCGATGACGACAACGGTCATCGCCAGCACGCGCCTGCGTGGCTGTGCAATCCAGATTTGTAGCGCCGTACACGCGGCCACCACAACCAATAAGGCAAACACGCGGTTCAGGAGCATCAATGTGATCCACATATGCATTCGTGCGCCCTCGATATCGACGATCACCGGATAGGTATTGAGAAGCTCGCTTCCGCCAACGGCGACGCCGAACGCCAGCACGTGTAACAACCGTCGCTTGAATAACTGAGTGAACTCGGCGAGCTTGCGCACGGTTTTTCCGGACGAGACGCTGGCCGGCACGGGCTCAGCCCTTGCCAATGGAAAACTTGGCTGTAAGCCGCTGAAAACGTGCTTGCTCATAATGAGTCACGTTCATCATTCTGGCCGGCTGGAGGCGTCCCAATTGCCATATGGGTCGCGATATCATTTGCGGACTGTTTGGCGATTTCGACACGAGCGATAACGCCGGTCGGATTGTTCTGCATCAAACCCATCAATGCGCCGCTGCCATAGACCGCCGCGAGCCGCGAACGAATGTTGGCAAGGCCGATTCCCGATCCGGAGGTACCTGCGCCCACCTGAAAACCCACGCCGTTATCGCGCACTTCAACCGCGATCTTGTCGATTGAGTCGAATACCTGTATCTCGATGCGACCGCCTTTGGGCAGCGGATTCAAACCGTGTTTAATGGCGTTCTCGACGAGCGTAATGAGCACCATCGCCGGGAACGGCGCGGTCAGCGATTGTGGCTGCACCCCGATGTTGAATTCCAGCCGCGCGCCCATTCGGATCTGCAAAATTTCCAGATATGCACGCACTAGTTCGATCTCCGACGCGAGTGTCGGTATGCCGTGGCGAATCTGCGGCAATGCCGCCTGCAAATATTCTTTCAATCGCGCGACCATGCGCGCCCCGCCAACCGGCTCGGTCCGGTACAGGCGTTTTACGGTTGCCAGCGTATTGAACAGAAAATGCGGCTCGATCTGCGCTTCCATCATCTTGATACGCGATTCGATCATCTGGTTATCGACAATCTTGTGACGCAATTCCGACTCATACAACTGTTGCTGGTTACGCTGATGGCGGCGCATGGTTTCGTAGATCAGTACAATCGCACCACCCATGAGTGTCCAGCGTGCCGCCTCACCCAACACATAAGCCACGGGTGGATACGGGCCCGCACCGTAGTGCATACCCAGCTGTATGGCGATGCCGATAACCACCGCACCAACCACCGAGACGATCAACACCAGATTCCTGGCGATGCCGTTTTTGGGGTGTCGCGCATCGACAAAACCCACGGCCAATGCCATCAGGATCGCGATGGTCAGGACATCCAGAAAGTACAGCGTCATGCTTTCCAGCGTTTCGCTGAACGAATAATGCTCCAGCACGTTTTCCTGGAACAGCAGTTGCGTCGAAAACACAAATGACACACCAACCGCAAGCAGCAGGCGTTTCCACCCGACGCGCATCCAAGCCCGCATCAGCAGCGAACAGGGGTAAAAAGCGGTTACCGCAACGTGCATCGAAATGCTCCCATCAAGGATGAGCCCATTATTTGGCTGCGTGCTTCTAAAGCGAACCGATTCCGATGAATCCGCCGAATCGTGGTGCCAAACCGATTATGCGCCGATGAATCCGGGAGTCGGTCGTGCAGGCC
>JANMPY010000336.1:0-2395 GCA_031370095.1 Betaproteobacteria bacterium | reverse complement strand
TTTAGAAAGCCCGCCTTGTGCGGGGTTTTTAATTCATGGCGACGGGCAGTTATATCCAATTTCTGTTTGTGAGGATCAAATATCCACGCGGCTTTCCGGGCATTTTTGTCCGGAAAGCCGCGTCCGTGCTTGAGTTTTCTTGTATTTTCTGGCTGGACACTTTATCCGAAGCGAACGCGCTAGGCCGCCGCTGATGAATTCCGCAATCGCAGTCAGGTTACCGGTGCCGGATTGAACAGCACCAGCGCGTTATGCAGCTTCCAGTGCTCAGCCCAGGTCTTCTTGCGACCGCTGGCAACATCCAGCATCAGGCGAAAGAGTTCCCAGCCCACTTCTTCAATCGTGGCCGAGCCATCGGCGATTGCGCCGGCGTTGACATCCATCAGGTCATGCCAGCGCCGCGCGAGATCGCTGCGTGTGGCGACTTTGATCACCGGTACTGCGGCGAGTCCGTACGGCGTGCCGCGCCCGGTTGTGAATACGTGCAGGTTCATTCCTGCGGCCAGTTGCAACGTGCCGCAGATGAAGTCGCTCGCGGGCGTCGCCGCAAAGGTCAATCCTTTTTGCTTCAATTTTTCGCCCGGCGCGAGAACACCGGAAATCGGCGCCGTGCCGGACTTAACGATCAAGCCCATCGCCTTCTCGACGATATTGGAGAGGCCGCCCTGTCTGTTGCCGGGTGTCGTGTTGGCACTGCGGTCGGCGCTGCCGCGATTCAGGCAAGCAATCTTGGGGTCAACAATCTTGGGGTCAAGCCTTGCCTCTTGCTCACAGGCAACTGTCAAGGCCTGACCCCAAGATTTACTGCCCCAAGATTTACTGTACTGTGACCCCAAGATTTACTGCTGACCCCAAGATTTACTGCAATCTGAAACCGCCTTCCCCGCAGAGTTCCGTTGCGCCGCTGCGTCACATCCAGACACGTTTGATAGATTCTATTTCGCGTCTACTCCAAGGCATGCAATAGATTACCGCAGCTCGACGCCTCACCCCTTTCTGATTCGCATTGATGTGTGGGGAGTCGTGTTGGAATCTTCACAGTTGGCCTGAGAGGCGCGCCTATGCTTGTTCTATACAAACACCACTGACGGCACACCGTATCATCAAACGCCAGCAACATCGCTATGTCCGTCACGCGCCAGCGCAAGCAAAGCCTCCGCAAACTGGCCGTTGAGATCATCGCGATCAAACAGCGTGCGCTTGTTGGCGTGGATCGCTGCGCGCAAATCGTGGTTCAGTGTTTTATTCGTCGCGACTTCAATCGCGGTGTTAACGTAGCCATCCACATCGGCGGTGACGAGTGCATTCACATCCATCATCTGCAACATCGCCGCCGTCTGGCGACCGCGCATGAAGCGCCCGGGCAAGGCCACCACCGGCACGTCGCCCGCAAAGGCGTCCAGGCTGGTGCCACCACCAGACCAGTGCAAGGGATCGAGCAACACATCGGCGATGCGCAACGCTTGTCGAAAACTGCGCGTGTTCAGGCGCGGCAGAAATTTAAGCTGGCCTTTGGCATTGATCCCGCGTGCGGCCAACGTTTTTATCAGGCGATCCGCGAAGGCGAGCGTGACCGCGCGACTGTCGGCCTGGAAAAATACCAGCACGGCGGCGCTATCGCCCTCAAGAATTTTGGCGAACGCTTCATCCATATCGGGATGAATTTTGAACAGCGATTGCGGACAAAAATATAGTCGGCCAGTGGCAGGTAACCCAAAATCGCTGCGGATACCCGGCTCATCCGCTGGCGGCATCGCATAGTCGACGCCGATGCCATCGAGCAGCAATACGCGTTCCGAATAATGCGCCTGATAATCCTCTGGCTCCATTTGCGCGCAACTGAAATACACGTCGATAGCGCTGTTGCCGGTCGTGACCGGGTGCCCCCACGCGGCGCACTGGATGGGTGCCAAACGAAAACTTGAGAGCAGATAGGAGCCGGTGCTCATGCCGACCTCCGGATGAATCAGAATGTCCAACTCGTCCGCGCGTATCGTCAGCGCATTGCTGCGCGTGTCGCTTTGCAATCGCGTGAAGTGTTCCGCAGCCGCGCCGATGCGCGCGGTGACTTCATCGCTGGTTTGGCCAGTGTAGTAAACGAAGCACTCAAACCGTGACGCGTCCAGTCGCGTGATCCAGCGTTCAAAATAATTGCCGGCCGTGCAGGAAAAAAACCATTTGCCGACGAAGCCTACGCGTATTTTTCGTTGTCCGGTTGCACGCTGTGGAAGCGCGCGCAAATCCGGATCGGCCGCTGCGATCATTGCGCCGAGAATATTCGCGTAGCGGCACTGAAACTGCAAATCATTTTCACCCTGATACGCCAGCAGAAAATTGGTGCGCTCAAGCGTGTAGATGCGCGCGGAATCTTGCTGCATTGCTGGCAGCATCGATT
>JANMPY010000288.1:0-2169 GCA_031370095.1 Betaproteobacteria bacterium | reverse complement strand
GATACTGCATATCGGCCACGATGTCGGCGATGGAGTATATGCGTCCCGAAGGCACATCGGCTTTGTCCAGCACAGCCAGCACATGGGTCAAACTGTTGGCCCCGGTCCACGCCGCGATGGCGGTGTCGAGCTCTTCCGTACGTCCGGTACGGCCCGCGTTGTCGGCGAGAGATGCATCATTGGCCAGATCTGCGCGGCCGATGGCCAACATCATGCGCTTGAAAATAGAATCGCCATTTGCGCCGATCACGACGTACTGGCCGTCTCCGCATAAATAGGTATTGGACGGCACGATGCCGGGTAGCGATGCGCCGGTACGCTCGCGCACAAAGCCCGACATGCCGAATTCGGGGAGCATCGATTCCATCAGCGAAAACACCGCTTCATACAGGGCGACATCCACCATCTGGCCCCTGCCGGTTTTGTGGCGGTGATGCAGCGCCATCAATGCGCCCATCGCGCCGTACATCGCGGCCAGCGAATCGCCAATCGATATACCGACTCGCACCGGTGCACGATCAGGATAGCCAGTGAGGTAACGTATACCGCCCATCGATTCACCAATCGCCCCAAAGCCGACGCGATCCTTGTACGGCCCGGTCTGGCCAAAACCGGAGAGCCGAACCATGATAAGTTTGGGATTGTCCCTGGTCAGCGTGTCGAAATCAAGATTCCATTTCTCAAGCGTGCCGGGGCGAAAGTTTTCCACGATGATATCGGCGTCGAGGGCCAGCTTGCGGACGATTTCCTGGCCTTCTTTTTCGCGCAGATTTACCGTCACCGATTTTTTGTTGCGCGCCTGCGCGTACCACCAGAGGCTGGTGTCGTCGTGCAGCTTCCGCCATTTGCGTAAGGGATCGCCATCGCCCGGGGTTTCGATCTTGATTACGTCGGCACCGAATTCGGCGAGCAGCCGCCCGCAAAACGGGCCTGCGATCAGCGTGCCCATTTCCAGCACCTTCAGGCCGTCGAGCGGCATCGATTTTTTTTCGTTGTTCATCGCCTTACCCACAAATATTGCGCAAGAATCCTACATCAATGCAAACATCACCGCTACCGCAGCGGCCATCACCAACGTCGCCAGCCAGCCGAGTGCTTTCAATTTGCGTCGCACCACAAATTCGCCCATCACGGCGGGCTTGGCGGCGAGCAACATCATCACCGCCATGATCGGTACCGAGATCACGCCGTTCACAATCGCTGCCCAAAGCAGCGTCTTGATCGGATCCAGTCCCGAAAAAACGATGCCGACACCAAGCAGCGTGGCGATACTCAAGATCGCATAAAACCCGCGCGCCTCCGCCAGCGGTAGCCCCAAGCCAATCGGCCAGCGAAAGCTTTCCGCCACTGCGTACGCCGCAGAGCCTGCCAGTACCGGAATGGCCAGCAATCCCGTGCCGATGATACCCATCGCAAACAATAGGAACGCAAAGTCGCCCGCCAGCGGTCGCAACGCCTCAGCCGCCTGTGACGAGGATTGAATATCGGTAATCCCGGCGGCATGCAAGGTCACCGCAGTCGTCAACATGATGCAGAACGCAATCAGGTTGGAAAACGTCATGCCGATAAAGGTATCGAATTTGATGCGCCT
The DNA here is from genome assembly GCA_031370095.1 of Betaproteobacteria bacterium. Classification (GTDB taxonomy): domain Bacteria; phylum Pseudomonadota; class Gammaproteobacteria; order Burkholderiales; family Usitatibacteraceae; genus UKL13-2. Next base: position 578 of record JANMPY010000288.1, on the reverse strand, counting down.
GAAATTAGCGCGCGCCTGATGCGGTGCCGTGATCAAGGGCTCGTCACCCGGCGTGGCGCGCTGCTCCTCGACCTCTTGCGAAGCCTGCCAAAAAAACAGATATGGGCTGATGGTGGTGCCGAGCACCGCGACCAGCAGTGCCGCGTATTCGCGATCAAAAGACAAGTGTGGAAACAATGCCCCACGCGCCGCTTCTTCCAGCGGCACATGCACCACCAGCACGGTGCCAACGTAGGCAAACAGCGCCAGCGTAAGCCATTTCAGAATCGGCGCGTAGCGCGGGAACGGAATGAAAATCTGCAACACCAATGACACCAGCGCGAAAAAAATTACGTAGATCGCACTTTTTCCGCCGATCAATAACTGCAACGCGCTGCCCATCGCACCCAAATCGGCGGCGATGTTGATGGTATTGGCTACCAGCAATAATGAGACGATGAAGGTGAGCAGCCATTTCGGAAAGTGTTCACGGATATTGGCCGCCAGCCCATGGCCGGTGACGCGACCGATGCGCGCGCTGACGATCTGAATACCGATCATCAAGGGCGTCGTGAACAGCACGCTCCAGAGCATGCCGT
>JANMPY010000271.1:0-3689 GCA_031370095.1 Betaproteobacteria bacterium | reverse complement strand
ACGTAGCCGCGCTCGGCCCAGAATTTTCCCCACATGACGGTACGTGACGAGAGTGTGGTCGCATCGAACCGTTTCGCGTTGGCACTGAACACACCCGAACGACCGTGCAGCATCACCACTGCGGGCCGCGCGCCCGGCCATGCGGTGGTATCCGGCAGATAAAGGTAGCCGGTAAGCTTCACTTTGCCGTCGGCGCTGTCGAAAGCGACCGCTACAGGGGTTTGCGCGAATGTGGCAGGCAACCACGACAAAAATAATGCGAATGCAAAGCCGGACATGATCTTGTTGGCATTTAAATATTGGCAAATCACTCGCCCCGACGCCAGCACCGACCTAAGTATCGACCCGAGCATTTCGCCGCGTGGTTCCGCGAAAAAAACGCACCCTTGAGACTGCCCAACACTGAAGAGCGCCATCTTCACCTCCACCATCCATTGACATCCATCACAGCCAATTACCCATCAAAATAAACGGTGCCCAATAAAATGGATGCGCATATTGCGCATTCGGGTCGAGCCGGTAGGCTGGTGCGGAGACGCCGCCAGCGATGGGTGCCACAATCTGCCGGGCCGCGCGCGGTGCGGTCGCGCCGCCGGGTTTTATCCGCCCGCTGATCATGGCGAGTTGGGTTTGCCGCATCGCCTCGGCCTTGCTGACTTTGCCTTGCCCGCGCAATTGGTAGAAGCGCTGCATGAACTGCGCGGTGCTGTCGTCGGCCACCGACCAGAGGCTCGCCACCACCGACTTGGCACCCTTGTTTTGCGCCATCACGGCAAAGCTCTCCACCTCGCTGCCCTTGGCGGCGCGGTTGTTGTCGCCGATTGCAGTTTGGCATGCAGACAGCGTGAGTAAATCGACACGCTTCAAGCTGTAGCGATTGTTTCTGAAATCCTCCAGGGTCAGCGCCGTGCCATTGCCAAGTAACAGGTAGCTGTCTGTTTCATTGCCGGGGGTGAATTTGAAGTGGCTGGCCACATGAACGACAGCCGGATCCGCAGCCAGCAATTTACTGAATGCCTCGGCCGTAAAAGCACCATCAAGCAGGCTTTGCCCCGCCAGCGCGCCAGTGGGATGGGCCGCATCGCGGACGATGGCGGCGAGCTCGCGCGGCACCCCAGGCAGCGCGCTGAAGCCCCGATGTGGTTGACTAACGCCCAAGGCGGCGATCCGCCAGTTGGCGCGTGGCGTGTCCTTGATGTTGTGGCGCGAGGCATCGGTATAAACACTAAGCGCCAATTTTTCTGCGAGGTAGCGCTTGCCGTCGAACAAAGCAGCCAGCGGCACGTAGCGCAAGGCACCATCCAGTGACACCATCAGTACGCGGGCTTTGGCCTGCGCCAGATCCGCTTCAATCGGGCGAATCAGTACGTCGTACAGCGCTGCAGATGCCGGGCGGGGATCAATGCCTGGGTCTTTTACGGCAACCAGCAGGGCGTTGATTCGCCGGTTGAGTTCTGGCTCACCCACATTTATTTTGTACGCCTTGCGCGTTTCGGCATGGGTCACCAGCAGGCGTAGATGGTCGGCAAGCATTACCGTGTGCAACAGCACCACACCCTGGCCGAGTTCGCCCACCATGCCACCAAGATCGAGCTCGATTTTGCGGGCCACTTGCGCATCGCGGGCGCCGCCGCGCAATGCGGCAATGCTGGTCTTGATTTCCGCTATCGCTTCGGCAAAGGCACGATCCACTGTCTTTAGTTCTTCCTCTAGCGCATCAACACGGCGAGCGTCTGCCGCGTTTAATCCCGGCGGCACATCGCGCTTTTTCTTGAGCATGCGCTGCTCTTCAGCAAGCTTGATCGCCTGCCCCGCAACTTGCTGATAGCGTTGCTGCCACTGCTGCTCGGTGGTGAGCAGGTCGGCCCGTGTGGTGCGCGAATCAGCCGTGCCGTCACGGCGAATGAAGTCGTGGTATTCCTCTTCTTTCAGCATCGCCAGCACTTGTTGCGCTTCGCTTAGGCGGCCTTCATCGATCAGTAGCGCAGCCAGGCGTTTATAGGTTTCGTCAACCCTGGACAGAAAGCTCTTCCGCGTCGACGTTTCTGAGTCGGTGAGTTCGGCGCGAACGTTTTGCAAGGTGTTCACGGCTTGCTTACCGAAAAAGACCGCAAGTTCGGTATTCATGCGCACCGCCTTTTTTGCTTTCGCCGGGGAGAAGTGCGCCATCAGGTTCCCCTGTACAGTCCAAAGTCCCTCAGGCTCTCCGGCAACAGCAACGATCCGCAAAGCGCGCAAATATAGCGTCTCGGCGTCCAACGAGCGGTCGGTGTCCTCAAACAGTCCGGCAAGGTTGTTCAAGCCGAGCGCCACATTGGGATGTTCAGCACCATAAATATTTTCATAAATAGTCAGCGCCCGACGATAAAGCGACTCGGCTTCAGCATAACGATCAGTAGCGCGTAGTAAGCCTCCCAGATTGCCCAGGCTGGACGCGACATTGGAATGCTCCGGTCCAAGGGCTGTTTCAAAAATCGCCAGTGCGCGGCGATACAGCGGCTCGGCCTGCAAGTGACGGCCGGAGGCGTCGTACAACAAAGCAAGATTATTCAAGCTCTGCGCGACATCAGGGTGCGCGGGCCCCAGCGATTTTTCACGAATCGCGAGCGCACGGATGTACAACGGCTCCGCTTCCACTTCGCGACCCGTGGCCTCCAGCAATCCCGCCAGATTGTTGAGGCTCGTTGCGACACTCGTATGGTCGAGTCCGAGGACTTTTTCACGGATGGCCAGCGCACGGCGATGTAGTGATTCGGCTTCGGCATAGCGACCAGTTGTACGCAACAAGACCGCGAGATTATTGAGGCTGGCAGCGACGTCAACGTGCTCCGTGCCAAAGGCTTTTTCACGAATCGCGAGTGCACGGCGGTGTAGCTGCTCGGCTTCCGTGTAGCGACCAATTTCTCTTAGTAATCCAGCCAAATTGTTCAGACCGGTTGCCGAATCCGGATGCTCGGCACCACTGGCTTTAGCGTCGATCACCAACGCCCGACGGTAAAGCTGCTCGGCTTCCGTGTAACGACCGGTGGTTTGCAGTACCGATGCCAGATTGCTAAGGCTGGCAGCGACCTTGGCATCCTCCGCGTCAAGGGCTGTTTCAAGAATCATCAGTGCGCGCCGGTGCAGCGGCTCGGCCTCGGCGTAACGTCCGGTGGACTCCAACAATAAGGCGAGGTTGTTCAGACCGGTCGCGACACGGGGATGCCCGAGGCCAAAGCTTTCCTCGCGAATCGCGAGTGCTTGGCGATAGAGCGGTTCGGCCTCCACGAAACGATCCGCAGCGAACAGCTTGGCGGCGCGCGCCTCCAGCGTCTGAATAGAATTGGTTGTCGTTAACGGCCCCAGCGACAAAATTAAGCTGGCAACTACGGTAAGCATTGTTAGAAACAACGCAACCTTCCGCGATTGCTTCGACGATCCCTTCAAAATGGAAGTCGCGCGCATTTCACGTGTTTCACTGACCACCAAACCGACTAAGCCAGGCATCCGCTGCCGATGTCCGCGTGGGTAAGTTGGCTATGCGCTGTACCGCCTCCAGCGTCCAGCGACCATCTTGAAATCCTTCCAGATAGTAGGCGTAAAGCAGCGCGTAGTCTGCGGGTTGAAGCTTGGCGGCAGCCAATTCAGGTGGCGCTGCGGGTAGCTGGTTCGGAGTGACAACAGTAAGCTCGCTGTCCTCGACGCCTTTG
>JANMPY010000257.1:0-5844 GCA_031370095.1 Betaproteobacteria bacterium | reverse complement strand
CGGTTGCACTCGGCGCAGCGAAGGGCTTCCAGAATCCTGCGCAGCAGGCGTTGGTGCCGCTGTTGGTGCCGTCGCACCTGATACCTCGCGCAATGGCGGTGAGCTCGATAGGCATGAAAGTGGCGGTCATTGGGGGCCCTGCCCTGGGTGGCTTGATTTATGTTGCGGGTGACGCCGTGGTCTATGGGGTTTGTACCTCGCTGTTCGCCTTGGCGAGCGGATTTTTTCTGGCGGTGCGTTACGTACATGTGCCGCCGCCCGCCGAGGAGGTCACCCTGGCAACAGTGTTCGCGGGTTTTCGATTCATCTGGCACAACAAGCCGGTGCTGGGCGCAATCTCGCTTGATTTGTTCGCGGTATTGCTCGGTGGCGCCACGGCGCTGTTACCGATGTTTGCCAAAGATGTACTTCACGTCGGCCCCTGGGGGCTGGGACTGCTCCGCGCATCCCCTGCGGTCGGCGCCTTGCTCATGTCGGTGGTGCTGGCCGGCTGGCCGGTCGAGCGCAATGTGGGCCGGCGCATGTTCGAGGCGGTGGCCGTATTCGGTTTGAGTACTCTGGTGTTTGGTCTCTCCACTGTGTTTGCAATTTCATTTGTGGCCTTGATGGTAAGTGGTGCTGCCGACATGGTCAGCGTGGTCATCCGCATGTCGATGGTGCAACTGGATACGCCAAACGAAATGCGCGGTCGCGTCAGCGCCGTCAACTCGATATTTATCGGGGCGTCCAACCAGCTCGGTGAGTTCGAGTCCGGCGCAACTGCCGAGATGATGGGCCCGGTCGGTTCGGTGGTGCTGGGTGGCGTGGGGACGCTGTTGGTGGCGGCGTTGTGGATATACTGGTTTCCAGCGCTGGCGAAGCGGGATCGATTGCAGCAGGGTAATAAAGCGCTGGAATCGAATCGAAATACCTTAAGCGTAAAACCGTAGAAGTACGAGGCCGTAGCCCGGAATACACTGCGCTATTTCCTGGCTACAGTTGCCTTGCTTATCTTGGCGAGGGCAATATTGTTCAAGATAGTGTTGGAAATTACCCCACCATGTCGCGCGTACTTGAGACGAACAATTCGTCGATGCTCAATGCGCTCGTGATGATTCTTTGCTTCAAGGCATGCCCAATGAGATCCTCAAGCACAAGGCGATTGGGCGCGATCCCATAGGGCAGTGGGTCACCGGTGATTTCCATTACGCGCTGATGCATCGCATCGATCACGGTGGGCTTCTCGATGTGTCCGGCGTTAAGACGCTGTAGGTAGATGCGTTTGGATTCGACGAAGGCATTGAAAACACCTTCGGCGAGGTCAGGATGCGCGGCGAGTACCTCATCCTTGATCACGATCAAATGGTTGATGGGGTAATGACCGCGCGACCGCAGCGCGTTGAGACCGGCATCAAGGCCATTGGCAATGAGCGGCTTCACATCCGGGTGATCGACCTCGATACCGATGGCGGCGGTGAGCTCGCCATTGATCAGCATCTCAGTCATTTTTTTGCCTGGCTCGATGGGCACCACATTGGCCGGCGGCTGATATTCGGCCACATGCTCATCACCAGAGAGCACCCAGGTGATCTTGCTGAGATCGACGCCGTGCTCATCCTGCAGCACACTGCGCGCCCATACGCCGGTGGTGACGGTGTAGCCGCGGTTGACGCCGATCCGTTTTCCTTCAAGGTCTTTGGGACTTCGGATGCCGACGTTGGTGTTGACCATGATGGCACCGTGGTGGAACGCGCGAACCAGAAAAATCGGCAGCGCGGTCATGCGCTTGCCGTGCGCCTTCGCGCAGATGTAGGTGGTGATCGCCATTTCGCTGATGTCGAACTCCAGCCCGCGCACCATGCGACGAAAGCCATCGACGAGTACCGGCACGTCTTCGAATTCGAACGCGAAGGTTTTCGGTTTGACGCTGCCGTCTTTCAGCGCTTGATTATTGCCCTGGGTGCGGGTGACGGTTTTGAATTTTGGCAGGGACATGATGGTGGTTTTTCCATGTTGAATACAATGTGGAGGGCGTGGCAATCAGCAGCATGACGGGTCATAGCCTTCGGCAACCGCCAGCGCATGCTTCAGCCAGGCGTACGGAAGATCGTCGTTGACCACCTCGTCGACACGCTTGAAAATCTTGAAGTGATGGCGCGTCGTGTCGATCGTCCAGAATGCGACCACGGTCTCCAGCGGCGGGCAGCCGGGCAGCGTGCAAGCAAGTTCCGAGACGAGGATGGCCTCGTCTGAAGCCAGCGAGAATCGCACGCGCGTCCATGCCTCGACGCGGTTCAAGGCATCGATGTGTTCGGGGCTTTTTTTGAATGTCCCTAACATGGGCTTGGTGAGGTTTCAACAGCGTCAGGTGGTGGCAAGGGCGGCGGCAAAAAATTATCGTGATGTGTTGACAGAAATTCTACCCAAAGATACCGTGAACACATCAACAAATAACGTTGTTCCATATGGCGGGGTAGTCATGGCAATCAGTGAATCACGTGCGGCAGCCGCCAGCACCCATTTCCGCGTGCAGTATCCCAATTCGCGTCCGCGCCGCATCAAGATTGTCGGCCTCGGCGATGGCGGCGGGCGTATCGCGCAGTCGGTCGGGCTGCGCGGACTGGTTGATGTTGAAATCATCAAGGCGGGCAATGATTTCAAAGATCATACGGACGCCGTGATCAAAGGCATTACCGACGACGCCAGGGAATTGCTTCGCCCGTTGCAGGAAGCCGAGATCATTTTCATCGTCGCGGTCAGCGGTGACCAGGTGGAATTTGCGCGCGTGGTGTCGCGCATCGCGCGCGGGCTCGGCAAGCTGCTCACCGGCGTGTTGATTGAAAAAAACGCTAAAAATAATAGCGCACAAGCGGTCGAGGATGCAACCACGCTGGATACGCTGCGCGCCTGCGTCGATATGCTCGTGATCGGCTCTGACGAAAGTTATCTCGACGAAATGCTCAGCGAGTTGGGCGCGATTGCGGCATAGCTTCAATGCAGCAAATACGCGGTGAAATTGAGGCGACAGCATAGCGTTTCGCATGGGGGAACGCTGTCTTGCGGAAACGAACGCGGCTCGGTACAGTCCAAAGAACAATAAAAGCAATGACATAAATTTTCGAGGAGATTTCATGTGCGCGATAGCAAAAATTTTGATGGTTGCAGTTGCATTGTGCTCTGCGGCGGCGGGCGCCCAAATCTTTGCCGATCTGGCGCAGGACAACAGCCCGACGCGGCATCAAAAGCTGGTCGAGGCGGCGAAGAAGGAAGGCTCGCTCACTTTTTACACGTCAATTGCCGAAAAAGATGGTCCGACGCTGGCGGCTGATTTCGAAAAACGCTACGGCATCAAGGTAAATATCTGGCGCGCCTCTTCAACCAAAGTGCTACAGCGCGCGGTCGTTGAATCACAAGCGAATCGCTGGGATTTCGATGTGGTCGATATTTCTGCGCCCGAAATGGAGGCACTGTACCGTGAAAAAACCTTGCAGGAAGTGCGCTCCGTCCACCACGCCGATCTGTTTCCCGAAGCCATGCCGATCCATCGCGGCTGGGTGCCACAGTTCCTGAGCGTATTTGTGCAAGCGTACAACACCAACCTGGTGAAGAAAGCGGATTTACCGAAGAGTTACGACGATTTGCTCGATCCGAAATGGAAGGGCAAGCTCGCCGTGGAAGCCAAGGACAACGAATGGTATTGCGGCCTGATGAAACACTTGGGCGAAGAAAAGGGCAGCAAGCTGTTCAAGGAGCTGGTTTCCAAAAACGGCTGGTCAGTGAGAACGGGGCACTCGCTGCTGAACAACATGGTGGTGTCAGAAAAAGTGCCGCTGGCGTTGACTGTCTACAGCTATATGACCGAGCAGGCCAAGCAAAAGGGCGCACCGGTGGATTGGTTCGCGCTCGATCCGGTGATCGGCCGCTCCAACGGCATCGGCGTATCCAAAAAGCCACCGCATCCGAATGCGGCATTGCTGTTCTATGAATACATGCTGAGTGATGCGCAGCCGCTGATCGTGAAGATGAACTACCTCTCGCCCAGCAAGAAGGTCGAGTCGCCGATGAAAGGCGTCAAGATCAATTACATCGATCCGTCGGCCTCGCTGGACGACGTGGCGCGTTGTACCAAGGCGTTTGAGGATTTGCTGAAGCTACAGTTGAAATGACGATGCAGGTCACGCTGCTGTAGCCAGTCGATTTACACGCAATCGCTACCGGTATGGCGGCAAGGGGTGACGAATAGAGTGACTGTTAAAGATGCGGTGCTACCGGATCGTCGGATGCATACCGTAACGTGAAGTCTCACACATCATAGGAGAGAACACCATGACTGTTCAGGAAATGACGAAGGAACAAAAGGTCGTAAAGAAACCACAGCTTGCGATCATGAACGCGATCCACGACTTGCCCGTGCTGGTGGCGCGCGATGAGGGGTTCTTCAAAGATGAAGGATTGGACATCGACTTCGTCACCACGCCGGGAATGGCGCAATCCACGACGTCGCACTTCGTGAAGTTTGATTCGGTGTTTGATCGACCCCTTGATGCGGCGTACAACGATGGCGGTATCGACCAGTTTCGCATGTGCGAGTGGGGCATCATGAAACGCGCCGTCGAGGCCGATACCGAAGGCTTGCGCAAACGCAAAATAGTGGCGCTCGGTGCCGCGATGTCGTCGTTCGCCATCGTCGTGCTCAATGACTCGCCGTACTATGAGCCCGAGATGTTGAAGGACAAAGAGATCGCGGTGACGCCCAACAACGGCTCGCACTTCACCACACTGAAATTGATGGAAGGCTTCCTCGCGCAGGAACACATCAAAACCACCAATGCGGGGACGATGAAAAAGCGCATCGACGCATTGCGCGAAGGCAAGGTTGCGGCGGTGAGCCTGATGGAGCCGTGGATCAGCGTGGCGCAAAAAATGAAGCTGCGCATCCTGATCGAATCGCATTCGACGCGCAGTGAGGCGGCCGGTGATGATCTCGATGGCCCGACACTCGCAAAAATGTTCCGTGCACAAGCGCGGGCAGTGGAACTGTTGGAGAAGGACCCCACGCCGTACATTCACTATCTGATCAAGGAAACTGGCGGCCTGCTCGAGCCACACGAGCTACAGACTTGGCGCCTCCTTAACGCCGCGCCGCAACCTTACACCCGCGAACGCTTCGACGACACTTACAATTGGACCGTCAAGTGGAACATGGTGGTGCCGGGTGCCACGTTTGAGAATACCGTGGACAACCGCGCCTGGGGATAAGCGATTCCGGGCTAAGTGTTTGGCCAATCCAGTGCGCTGCTGCGTAGTTGTTGTGACTAATTTTGATAACTGCTGATCTGCGCCCGGCGCAATTCCTATGGTTGTTCCCCTGGCGCGGGAGAAGAGGAGCAACTGTCCGGCAATGCCGCATTGTCGATTAGTTGCAAACCGAATTCAACACTGTACTAGACTCGTTGTGCTCGTTAACGAGAGCACGACATGGTGAGCAACGCACGTAGACCGCCATTTGGCGCGGCGTTTCAGGTGTTTTTGGCCTGCGATGCCCGTGTATGCTGGGGTTTAGTAACTTGAAATGATGAAGTTGAAAATACGATATTTCTTTCAGCCATTGCTGTGTTTAATCCTCACCAGTTGCGCGATGCCGCCGCAAGTGGCACCCGCGTTCAATGCCGCGAAGATCACAAGTTCGGCAGTTGCCGCAACAATCCCGTACACCGTCGAGCGCCTCAATCTTGCCGGCCCGGTTGCCGGTGTGTTGGTGAAAGTCAACCTGAACGATCCACGTGTGCGCGTCGCGGTGGCGCTCGCAGATGATCGCGATCCTGACGGCGATGGCCCGTGCGTGGGGCAGCTTGAGACCACCAG
>JANMPY010000227.1:0-1789 GCA_031370095.1 Betaproteobacteria bacterium | reverse complement strand
TCACGTCCATGGTCCCGCGCGCTGCCGCTGCCGGAGCTGTCCCATATCAGACTGATGAGATTCGGTATCGTGCGCGGTGCTTCACGCATCGCCAACGGCACATCGGCATGAAAATAAGTTATGCCGTCGAACATCTGCGTGGTGATTTGCGGAACGCGGCTGGCAGCGATTTCTACATCCATCACACCACGTCCTGCGAAATCGTCAGCCGTGGCCTGCGCACGAAAACCGTTGTTAGTGCGGCTGAACGTGAATGCGCCGAGGGCATTCGATGCGCTCAACGGCGCAACTGAGGCACCTGCAACATTCACGTTGATTGAAAACGTGCCGACCCGCTCCGCATACTCAATTGGCACGCGATAGACGAGGCGACCGTTACGTTCCGACAGCGTCTCGTTTATTCGCAATATCACACGCTTGATGCCAGCGGCCGGAATCGGATAGACCCGCAGCTTGAAATTATTTCCCTGCGTGATTTCGAGCAAGCCTGGATCGATGCGACCGCGTATCACTTCCTCAAACACCGCCTGCCCACGCGCTTTATCGACCGGCACCGCTTCACGCATGACACCGTTCACATCCATCGCGAAGCTGGCCACGCTCTGCCCATCGAGCAGCGGAAATTGCAACTCACCTTCGAGAATGCGCGCGTTCGGATTGAAGAACGTCATCTCCAGCTCGGTCAACGCCAAACGCCCGCTGACCTCACTGCGAATCCGTACCGATTGCAATTGCACCGGCAGATCGGTGCGCACCGGGATCACCAGGCGGGGCGGTAGCCAGATTTTTGGTTGTGACGTTTGCGCTTGTGCGAAAGCTGCAAGACTGAGGCAGGCAGCAAAAATAGCTGCTGTAAACGGAAGTGCGCGGGATGCAAAGGTGTTCACGATGTGCTCAACTTTTTTGAGGGGGATACATCGTTAAACGGTGACGAAGCTGGAAAGGGTTAAGTTGGGTTAATTATTTTTTGCGGCGTGGTGGGTTGGGTTCGTGATGCTGTAGGCGCTTATGTATTGGCGGATAAACACCAGCGCTGGCGCGGCGTTCGGACCAAAAATGACTGAAGAAGCGCACCAGTGCTAGTGTTTATCTTTTCGATTTTGCCTTGCAACCCGGCACCTACTTTGCGTCACTTCGCAATCTCCTTGTCGCCCGCTGCGCCTTCCTCAGTTAAAATTGCGTGTTTTTTCACAGCATTAGCTTTTCATAAAATAGCAGTTCCAGATTCAATCTCTCAGGGAGTGGGTAAATGGCTACCGTTTCAGCAGGTCTTCTCTTTGCCTTGGCGTGCGCCTTGTTGGCGCTCGCGTACGGCGCGTGGCAAACCAAATGGATTCTTTCGCAACCGGACGGCAATGACCGCATGCGCGAAATCGCTGCCGCCATTCAGGCCGGTGCCAAGGCTTATCTCAATCGCCAATACACGACGATTGCGATTGTCGGCGCGGTGTTGTTTATCGCGATCTGGCTGATTCCGGGCTTGGGCACCGACACCGCGCTGGGCTTCGCGCTCGGCGCGATTGCCTCCGGTGCGGCGGGCTACATCGGCATGAACGTTTCGGTGCGCGCGAATGTGCGTACGGCCGAAGCGGCGCGTCACGGCATCAATCCTGCGCTGAATGTCGCCTTCAAAGGCGGCGCGATTACAGGCTTACTGGTGGTGGGGCTGGGGCTGTTGAGTGTGGTGGTGTTCTTCTATTACCTGCAAGGTTCGGCGGTCTATGGCACCAAGATGAGCGACATCATCAAGCCGCTCATTGGTCTCGCATTTGGCTCGTCGCTGATTTCT
>JANMPY010000194.1:0-13188 GCA_031370095.1 Betaproteobacteria bacterium | reverse complement strand
GTTTATAACGCGATGAATGTCGAATTGATTCTGGCGCTTCGCGATGTGACGACAGAAATCGCCGCATCAAAAACGCTGCGTGCGCTCATTCTCAAAGGCGCAGGCAAAGCATTTCTTGCCGGCGGCGACGTGGGTTTGTTTTATAAGCAACGCGAAAAAATGGACGGCGTAAAGCCAATGGGCGACGCGCTGCACGCGGGCATCAAAAATATTCGCAACATGCCTTTCCCGGTGATCGCGCAAATTCAGGGTGCCTGCGCTGGTGCGGGATTGAGTGTGGCGATGGCGGCAGATTTTGCGATTGCCGCAGACGGTGCGCAATTTAACACCGCATATACCAAAATCGGTTTGTCACCCGATGGCGGCAGTACTTTTTTTCTGCCGCGCTACGTGGGCATGAAGCGCGCGCTTGAGCTCACCATGCTGGCCGATATGTTTGACGCCAAAGCGGCCGCTGATATGGGCATCATCAATCGCGTCGTACCGGCGGATCAATTGGAGCAGGAAGTTGCCAAGTTGGCGGAACGCCTGTCGAACGGCGCCACGCAAGCCTTCGCGGCTGCCAAAAAACTGATCAATCAATCGTTCATCACGCCCATCGACAAACAGCTTGATGACGAGATTGCGTATTTTGAAGCATGCGCACAAACGAATGATTTCAAGGAAGGCGTGACGGCGTTTGTGGAGAAACGCAAGCCGCGGTTTGAGGGGAGGTAGTCTTTTGCAACGCCGGAGCTAGCGACGCTGCTTTAGTAGCCACCGAATAGCGCCCGGCGCAACCCTTGTGGTTGTTCCCCTGGCTACAGGGGGAGAGCGTAGCGAGGGGGTAATTGGGATGGGGTCGATACTAAAGTCGAAGCGCCATTTGCAACGACACCCCCATTCCAACCTTCCCCCGCGTGGCGAGGGAAGGAGTCAATAGCTGCGGATATCACGCAAAAATCGAAAATTTTTCTGCGCAGAATCAGGATCGCAACGCCTACCGCTTCGAAATCAAAAATGTAAACGCCGACCCCGTTTCCTCTGACGATAACAGCGGATTCCCCGTCTGCTTACAAAACGCCGCAAAATCTTTCACCGATCCGGGATCGGTCGACACTACCCGCAACACCTGGCCCGACTCCATATCGGTGAGCGCTTTTTTCGCGCGCAGGATCGGGAGCGGGCAGTTGAGACCTTTTACATCGAGGTCTTTATTGATGATCAGGTTGTTCATTATTTAATCCAGTAATGGCTGATTTGTGTACATCAAAAATTTTTGATATTTTACCATTTGAGTAGATGCTGATTTGTCTGGTACAGTCTGATTTCGGGAACGCAGGCTCCCGTAGCGCGATGAGGTTCAAACTCCATCGAGCCAAGACGGTGTCCCGTCCAAGTCTGACCACCTTCAATCAAAAGGACTCTCATGGACACCGCAATCGCTTCCCCTATTTCAATTTCTTCGTTACGCGAGTCAGCCGGCAGCGCTGCTTCGCCATTGCTCATCGACGTGCGCCGCGCGCAAGCGTTCGATGCCGATACCGTCATGATTGCCGGCGCAACGTGGCGCGATCCTTTCGCGACGGATAACTGGATAAAATTTTTACCGCGTGATCGCGACATCGTAGTTTACTGCGTGCATGGTCACGAGATCAGCAAGAACGCTAGCGCAACGCTGCGCGCAGCGGGAATGAATGCGCACTACCTCGAAGGCGGGATCGAGGCCTGGCAAGCAGCCGTCGCGCCGACGACCAAAAAGCTTTCTGCGTTTTCGATTCCATCGCCGATCAATATGCCGTCGAAATGGATCACGCGCGAGCGGCCCAAGATCGACCGCATCGCCTGCCCGTGGCTGATTCGCCGCTTTATTGATCCGCTTGCGGAATTTATTTACGTGCCTGCATCGGAGGTGATCAGCGCCGCAAAATCACGGAGCGCAATGGCATACGACGTGCCGAATGTGCAATTCTCGCATCGCGGCGAAGCGTGCAGCTTTGATGCCTTCATCGCGGATTTTGAAATCCACGACGTGGCCTTAGACGATCTCGCCACCATCGTTCGCGGAGCCGATACGGGCAAGCCCGGGCTCACGCCGCAATCGCCGGGATTGCTGGCAATTTCGCTCGGTCTATCAGCGCTGTACCCGAACGATCACGAGATGCTCGAACACGGCATGATGGTCTACGACGCGCTCTACGCTTGGCTAAAACGGGCGCGGGCAGAAGTTCACAACGCCGATTTGTTTGCGAAACAATGAGCGCTCCCGCGTCGGTAACCTTTCGCGAGGCATTGCGCTTTTGGTTGAAATTAGGCTTCATCAGCTTCGGCGGGCCTGCCGGACAGATCGCGATCATGCACCGCGAGCTGGTTGAGCAAAAACGCTGGATTTCGGAGCGGCGCTTTTTGCATGCGCTTAATTACTGCATGGTGCTGCCGGGCCCGGAGGCACAACAGCTTGCCACCTACATTGGCTGGCTGATGCATGGAACAAAGGGTGGCATCGTTGCCGGTGGTTTGTTTGTGTTGCCTTCGCTTGCGATATTGATCGCACTGTCGTGGATTTATATTGCCTTCGGCAGCGTGCCGGTGATCGCCGGGATTCTCTACGGCATCAAACCGGCGGTGACCGCAATCGTGCTCGCCGCCGCATGGCGGATCGGTGGGAAAACGCTGAAAAATATTTGGCTGTGGGCGATTTCCGCAGCGGCGTTTATGGCGATTTTTTTCGGCGGCATTCCGTTTCCGGCAATCATATTGAGCGCCGCGATTCTCGGTGCGATCGGTGGCCGCATCGCGCCGGAAAAATTTGTGCCGGGCGGCGGGCATGGCACTGTAGAAACCAGCGCGGACGACGCGTTCATCAGCGACGCCGCGCCAACGCCGCCACACGCAATATTTCGGCTCTCGCGGCTGCTGCTTTATGTGAGCATTGGAATAGGTATGTGGCTCATCGCGATGGCCTTGCTCGCAGCGCACAGCGGCATTGACGGCACGCTCGCACAAATGGGATGGTTTTTTACCAAAGCCGCACTACTCACTTTTGGCGGGGCTTACGCAGTACTGCCGTATGTGTATCAGGGTGCGGTGGAAAGTTTTCAATGGCTCACCGCGACGCAAATGATCGATGGATTGGCGCTTGGTGAGACGACACCGGGGCCGCTGATCATGGTGGTGGCTTTCGTCGGTTTTGTCGGCGGCTGGACCAAAGCGGTACTGGGGCCGGACGCGTTATTCCTCGGCGCGGCGCTCGCTGCAAGCGTGGTCACTTTTTTCACTTTTCTGCCGTCGTTTTTGTTTATTCTCATCGGCGGCCCAATGGTTGAAGCCACGCACGGCAAGATGAAATTCACCGCGCCACTTACCGCGATTACGGCGGCAGTGGTCGGTGTGATTGTGAGCCTCGCAGTATTTTTTGCCTGGCACGTTTGGTGGCCAAATGCCAGCAAAGGCGCGCCGTTCGATGGCCGCTTCGAATGGTTCTCAATGCTCTTGACGATTGCGGCAGCGATTGCGTTGATGCGCTACAAGGTCAATGTGATGATCGTCATCGCGGTGTGCGCAGCGCTCGGGGTGGCGAAGACGATCTTGTTTGCGTAACGGAGACGGAGCCGCAAACGCTGACACTGTCGCCGACGCTACCCTGTCATTTCGAACGAAGTGAGAAATCTGCTTTTGCCTTGGCGCTTAACTAAAAGCAGATTTCTCACCCGATGAGGCTGGGTTCGAAATGACAGTAAATAATTATGATAAACACTAGCACTGGCGCGGATTTCAAGGCATTTTGTGCCCGAACACCGCGCCAATGCTGGTGTTTATATTATTTTGCGGCAGGAAAAACAAAAAGCCTTATTCGCCGCGCGCCACGAAATCGCCCGATTTGCCGCCGCGTTTTTCAAGCAACTTCACATCTGAGATCACCATGCCACGATCCGCCGCCTTGACCATGTCGTAGATGGTCAACAAGCCCGCATTGACGGCCATCAGTGCCTCCATTTCCACGCCGGTGCGGCCAAACGTTTCCACGGTCGCGACGCACGCAATACTTGAGGTTGCGGCATCGGATTGAAATTGCACCGCGACTTTATTGATGATCAAGGGATGCGCCAGCGGAATCAAATCCGGCGTGCGCTTGACACCCTGAATGGCCGCGATTCTGGCGATGCCGAGCACATCGCCTTTTTTGGCGGTGCCGGTGCGAATCAGCTCAAACGTCGCGGGCAGCATCGTGATGCGGCCCGTTGCCACCGCGATACGGTGCGTTTCGGATTTGCCGCCCACGTCCACCATGTGCGCCTGGCCGTTTTCGTCGAAATGGTTCAATTTGCTCATATTGAGATTATGCCGCCTTCCGTTGGTACAATTCTTCGCTAGTTGCAAGGGAACCGATCACGCGCCATAGAGCCTAAAAGCTTTGTGCCTTCTTACATGCACATGTACGTTGCCGCACCCTTGCACAACCGGGATTGAAGCCAATGCAGCCGCCGTATTTTTTGAAACGCATTACCGCCGCAGTCACACTTGGCACCTACCTCGGTGTCTACATCGCCATGCCCGGTGCGGCAATCGCTGAGGGCTTACCCGAACTGGGCGACGCTTCCGACGCGGTGCTGTCGGCACCGCAGGAGCGCGCAATCGGCAAGCGCATTATGCTGGAAGTTCGCGGTGATCGCGCCTTTGTCGAGGACGCCGAGGTGCAGGATTACATCAACGCGATTGGCTCAAAGCTGGTCGGCGCGACGCGCAGCGCGACCAACGACAACCGCCGTGATTTCGAATTTTTTGTGCTGAACGATGAATCGATCAATGCCTTCGCGCTGCTCGGTGGATTCATCGGCATTCACTCCGGCCTGCTGCTGTCGACCAACAACGAATCCGAACTCGCCGGTGTTCTCGGCCACGAGTTGTCGCATATATTGCAGCGCCACCAATCGCGTGGTGCCGATGCACAACGCAAAGGCGCACCGCTGCAATTATTGGGCCTCGCTGCGGCCATTCTGGCGGCGCGTTCAGGCTCGGCCTCTGCGGGTCAGGCGACCGAGGCAGCACTCGCCACGTCGGCTGCATTAAGCTACCAAAACCAGCTCGATTACAGTCGTGAATTTGAAGCCGAAGCTGACCGGCTTGGCATTCAGGCGATGGTGGGCGCGGGCTTCGATCCGCGCGGCATGGTGGGATTTTTTGAGCGACTGCTGGCGGTCAATCGCCACAACGACGGCAAAACGCCCGGCTATTTGCGTTCGCACCCGCTCACCACCGAGCGCATCGCCGACATGCAAAATCGCGTTGATCAGATGGGTGGCGAAAGTAAGCGCAGTGTTCCGGATAGTCTCGATTACCGTTTTGCCCAGGCAAAATTGCGGGTGATGAGTATGGGTGGCGGCGACTCTGTTGGATTTTTTCGTGATTCGATTGCCCAGCGCACCATACTGCGCAATCGTGCCGATGTGTATGGACTGGCCTTGGCGCTCACGCGCACGCGGGACTTTGCGAATGCAGAAAAAGAACTCAACAGCATTCGCGGTGGCAGCAACGTGGCCCATCCGTGGATTGAAAATCTCGCCGCCGAAATCAAAGCGGGGCAACGTCAATGGCCAGAATCACTGCGCCTCTATCGGGCCGCCATGGTCGCGTTTCCGCAACACCGCGCGCTTTTCTACGGCACTGTCGAAGCACTTTACGAATCGGGTCAGACCGATGCGGCGCTGATGCAGGTGAATGAACGGCTCAAAAACATTCAGGACGACGCAAGACTGTTCGAGTTGGCGGCGAAAGGATATGAAAAAAAGAACAAGAAACTCGCCCAGCATCGCGCCATCGGTGAGGCGTATTTTCGACGCGGCAATTTGATTGGCGCTGTCGAACAATTACAAATAGCGGTGAAAGCGAAGGACGGCGATTTTTATGAATCATCCAGTGCCGAATCGCGGCTGCGCGAAATGCGCGTGGCGTTCCGCAATCGGCCACTGATGCCCGGCGAGAAAAGTGAAAAGCGTGATCGCGATGATGATCGTGACGATCCACCCGAGCCGACACGATCTCCGCCACGGTCAGTTGCACCAACGTCCGCAACGGATCCGGTACGTGGACTGCCTGCGAGGGTGTCGGTGCCGCGTGGGTGGTGAGTTGATGGCGCAGTCATTTATGTTGAAGCGTGTTGGGCAAGATGGGCCAAACGCGGCAGCGCGCTCTCTGGATGCTGCTTCATCCTTTGAAAAAGAGCGAGTGAGGGGGATTTGGTTTGGTGGTGACCATGTGGCAACGAGCGAATATCCCCCCTGCCCCCCTTTAGAAAAGGGGGGCATTCTATTTGCGGCGATCTCGCTGATGGCTGCGCTTTTTATTGCGCTGAACCCGTCGATGTCCGTCGCCCAAACCGCTGCAACCGCCCCAAGCCCCGAACAGCAACGCCAATCACTCATTCAGGCATTGCAAAAACGTTTCCCTGGCACCACGCCAAACGATTGGGTATTGGGCGTTGAGAATCCCGCAGCCGGTGTGCAAGCGATTCCGCTCAACGCCGACAACGCAACCAACAGCGCGGACATTCTGGCCATCGGCAAAAAAGCATGGGATCGAAAATTTCGCAACGGTAAGTCGCTCGCTACTTGTTTCCCGAATGGCGGCAAGCGTGTCGCGGCTACCTATCCACAGTTCGATGCCAAGGCCCGCCAGGTGGTGACGGTTGAAATGGCAATCAATCAATGCCTGGTCTTGCACGGCGAGGCCGAGATTGCAGCCACCGACACGACAGCGATGGGACCGTTAAGTGCCTATTTCAAAAGCCTCTCCGACGGGCAGCCGCTCAACGTTCGCGTGAGCACGGTGCAAGCGCGCGAGAAATTTGATGCAGGTCGTGCGCTGTTTCAGCGACGCATCGGTCGGGAAGACCAAGCCTGCGCTTCCTGTCACGTTCTAAACGCTGGCAGCATCGTGGGCCAGCAGGGGCTTTCAGCGGTGGTGGGTCAGGCTGTCACGTGGCCGCGTCTGCAGCCCGGTGGCCAGGTGTTAAGGTTGCAAGTGCAATTCCAGCGCTGCATGCAGCGCAGCGGTGCGGAGCCGTTCGCGCTGGGTTCCGAGGAATTTAACAACCTTGAGTATTTCCATGCGTTTGTGTCGAACGGTTTGGCGACGCGGACGTTGGCGGTGCAGCGGTAGGCTGTGTTGTCGCGGTGCGTAGTCGGTGGCTGCTAGACAGTGCCACACCAGCTAAAATACGCGCTTCCACAAAATAAAAAACTCCACACGCACATGGCCGCCACGAAGTCTCGCTTTGCCTCGCTCATCACATTTCTATTCCGCGCCAAAATTCTGATCCCGCTGGTTCTCCTGTTGGGACTCATCGGACTCAGCATTTATTTTCAAAAGAAGGCCGAAGAGAATAAAGCCGAGCGCTATCGCACCATAACGGTGGATCGCGGCGCGGTGGTGCAGCGCATTACGGCCAACGGGACGTTGAATCCTGTCACCGTGGTCAGCGTGGGCACACAGGTCTCCGGCACGGTGACCAAGCTCTATACCGATTTCAATAACGTCGTCAAAGCCAATCAGGTATTGCTCGAGCTGGATCCGGCGCTTATCAAAGCGAACCTCGCGCAGTTTGACGCAAGCCTGCGCTCGGCCGAGGCGACGGCGCGCCTGGCCGAGAGTACCTTGAAGCGCAACCGCGAATTGGTGGCGAAGGGATTTATCAGCTCACAAACGCTGGAGCAAAATGCGAAAGAACTCGATGTTGCCAATGCCACCGTCGCGCAGGTGAAATCGCAGCTTGATCGCGAGAAAACCAATTTAAGCTACACCATCATTCGCTCGCCAATCGACGGCATCGTGATTGATCGCAAAATTGATGTGGGCCAGACGGTGGCCGCGAGCTTCAGTACGCCGACACTTTTTCAGATCGCCAAAAATCTTGAAGAAATGCAAATCGACACCAGCGTCGCGGAGGCCGACGTGGGCAGCGTCAGGCAGGGCATGCCGGTGCGCTTTACCGTTGATGCGTATCCGGAGCGAGACTTTCAAGGGAAAATTCGATTGGTGCGATTGAACCCGACCATCCAGCAAAACGTGGTGACGTATAACGTGGTGGTGGATGTGAACAACGAAGGCAGCTTGTTGAAACCCGGCATGACGGCGCAGGTGAGTTTCGTCGCGAATCAACGCGACGACGTGGTGCGCATTCCGAACGCCGCGCTCCGCTTCAAGCCGCCCAAAGACGACAAGGACGACAAGAAGGTTGCGAAAAAAGATGTCCCCAAGAAAAAATCCGCAGACGCTGCGGACGGCACGCCAAACGCCGACGGCAGCGGACGCGTCCGGCGTCCTCCTGCGCGTGTCTACAAAATCAATGACAAAAACGAATTGGTGCCGATGGAAATTCGCACCGGTGTCGCGAGCAATCAATTCACCGAAATGATTTCGGGCGATGTCAAACCGGGCGACGAACTGGTGATCCGCGATTTGCAAGACAAGACCGCGAAGAAATAAATCCGCGATGAACGCGATCATGGAACTGGAAATCCAACCGGAAGTGTTGATTCACCTTAGCGATATTCGGAAAAGCTATTTCAGTGGCGACGTCGAGACGCCGGTGCTGCACGGCATCAACGTGACGATCTACAAAGGTGAATTCGTCGCCATCATGGGGCAATCCGGTTCGGGCAAATCTACGCTCATGAATATTCTCGGCTGCCTCGACACACCAACCAGCGGCAGCTATGTGTTGAACGGCAAGGAAACCGCCAAACTCAACGACAACGAGCTGGCGAAAGTGCGCAATGAAACCATCGGCTTTGTGTTTCAGGGATTTAATTTACTAAAACGCATGCCGCTGATCGATAACGTTTCACTGCCGCTGCTCTACGCCGGCGTGCCGATGGCCGAAGCGCGCAAACGCGGCGCTGAAAAACTCGCACAGACAGGACTCGGAGCATTCACCAAGCGATTACCGAACCAAATTTCCGGTGGCCAGCAACAGCGCGTGGCGATTGCGCGCGCACTGGTGTGTGAGCCAGCGCTAATTCTCGCCGACGAACCAACGGGCAACCTCGACACCACCACGTCGAGCGAGATCATGAATTTATTCACGCGACTTAACATGGAGGGTATGAGCATTTTGATCGTGACGCACGAGCCGGATGTGGCAAAGTACGCGAAGCGACTGGTGCGCTTGAAAGACGGGCTGGTGACGTATGATGGTGCGATGGCGGATGCGCATTTATGAAATGGCTAATCTCTAGCACTGGCGCGGCTTCTGGCGGCTTTATTGCCTATAGACCGCGCCAGTGCTTGATCTACACTTTTTTATCCTACGACTACTGCAAGAGACGCGCGTGAATCTGATTCAAGTATTTCTCGAAGCATTCCGCGCCATGTCGATGAATCGCCTGCGCGCGGGTCTCACGATGCTCGGCATCATCATCGGTGTCGGCGCGGTGGTACTGATGCTGGCCATCGGCGAATCCGTAAGCGGCGACATCAACCGCCGCATCGCCGCGATGGGCTCGAACGTGATGATCATCCTGCCAGGCTCATCGACTGCGAACGGTGTGCGCGCCGGCAGCGGCGCATCGCAAACACTCACATTGGCTGACGCACAAGCACTCGCCGCGCTGCCAACATTCGCCAACGTCGCGCCGGTGGTGCGCAGCCCATTTCAGGTCGCCAGTGGTGCCAACAACTGGAACACCACCGTCATGGGCGTGAGCCCGGAATTTTTCGACATCAAGGATATGATCGCTGAACAAGGCAGCCTGTTTGGCGACGTAGAGATGCGTTCGGTTTCGCGCGTGGCGGTGATCGGCTCAACTGTCGCGCAAAATTTATTCAACGAATCCGACCCGATTGGCCAGACCATCCGCATTCGCAATCGCCCCTTTGAAATCATTGGCGTGCTCGGCAACAAAGGCAGCGACCTCGGCGGCGGCGATCAGGACGACACCGTCGTCATCCCGATCACCACCGCGCGCCAACAAGTGATTCGCACCTGGTCGCCCGGCGCGATCCACTACATCATGGCGCAGGCCACCAACGCCGAGCAGACGCAGGATGCGATTTATGACGCCACACAAGCGTTGCGCATTCGCCACCGCATTCGCGATGACGCCGACGATGACTTCACGGTGCGCGATCTCGCCTCGATTGCCGAAGCCGCACAAGGTATCGCCACCGCACTCACCCTGCTGCTCGGTGCCATTGGCTCCATCTCATTGCTGGTCGGCGGTATCGGCATCATGAATATCATGCTTGTCTCCGTGACCGAACGCACGCGCGAAATCGGTATCCGCATGGCGCTGGGTGCCAAACGTCGTGATGTGCTTTTACAATTTCTGACTGAGGCCATTGTCATTTGCGTTTGCGGTGGCGCGATCGGCGTAGCACTCGCGTACGGCGGTAGCGTGCTGATTACGAAGTTGTCACCAATGGAAGTTGGCATCTCGGCGACGGGGATCGCGATTGCATTTAGCTTCTCGGCGATGATCGGAATATTTTTTGGGTTCTATCCGGCGAAGCGGGCGGCGGGGTTGCGGCCGGTGGAGGCTTTGCGGTATGAATAGGTAGCGCGCCATTGGCTCTCCCACGCTATTACAAATAGCCGGTTTGTGTGTACCAGCGTGTGCACGGTTCCTGGCTGTTCATGGCGCAGAATCCACCCCTCTTCAATGGAGCCGGTGTGAAGCCAGCAACTATCGCTGGGTGCGCGATCATCAGCTGACCTCAGTGCCATCCGCTCGCAGGAGTCCTGCATATAGCAGGGCAAGGAACAGGCCAGACGACAAAAGTGAGGCGACTCGCAATACGAGTGCGACCTGCAGACCGTCTATCAGGCGGACTCCGGAGACATGCGCTGATAGCCCCACAGACAGTTCCTGAATACCGCCAACTGACTGCAGCAATGTAGCGAGGCTGGTCAGAGTCCCGGCGGAAGCGACAAAGAGGATTGTCAGGGTCGGTATTTCTGGCAACAGAAGCGTGGCCACAAGCCAATAGCTGGAAACGAATCCGGTGGCAGTCATCGCGGAAGTGGCAACAAGACGTTGCAGATTGCGTTTCCGCAGAAAAGGCTCGACCAAAGTAACGATTGATTGGCGTTTCCGGAAGTGCCGCCACAGAAGGGGCAACAGCAGGGCAAGCATAACTAGAATTAGGGTTGGGGTCGTTTTGGCTGCGAACAACAAGCCCGTTGACCATATACTCACTGCTGTGTAACACAGCAGAAAGATTGAAGTCGCAAACGTAAAAATGACGAGTCCAGCCGTGATCTCCCTGATTTTGAGTCCACTCTGTTGATGCAGAAGCACATATTTGAGAGTTGTCCCAAGTGGCAATCCGCCGGCCGAATTGCCGAATGTGCCGAGTACGCTGAGATGGAGTGATTTCACAAAACTGATCTTGCGATCGTAAATGGTGACAATATTTTTGATGATCAACGCGTTCAGTAAGTTGAGTACTCCCGATGCCACGGTCGCAACCGCGGCAACTGATAGGCTAATGCGCTCAAGGAGTACCCCCTCCATGATCACCCAGAAGATGAGCGTCCCAAGAATCGCCATCCCTACGAGCGGTTTGAGCCACCTAACCATGCGTTTTATGCGCGTCTCCATGACGGTGGAAGTCCCTCGCATCCACATCTATAGGGGTTCAAAACGCACTTATTGACTCACCAAGTTCAGACAGATGCTCCGAAATCGCTCACCAAACCTGTCCCACGAGAATTCTTTGGCAAAGGCGATGCATTGCGTTCGCCATTTTTCATTGTCAGCGTGCAGCAGGTGTCTCAGGATCATGGCAGATAGTTCGGGATAGTTCCCGGGGATTGCGAGATATCCGGACACGCCGTTATGCACAGCGTCCGGAACGCCTCCGGCAGCGAACGCCGCAGTTGGCAGGCCGTGCGCGGCTGCCTCGATGGCAACCATACCAAAACCCTCGGTATCTCCAGGCACATCTAGCACAGGAAAGACAAGTATTGTACTAGACGCATAGGCCTGTGAGAGCATCCCGTCATCGACTCTTCCCAGCATGGTCACGTGCTGTTCTAACCCGTTCGATTTGATCGCATCCTGAATGCGTTGGGTTTGACCTCGTGCATGTCTCAGCGCCTTCTCCGGTTCTGCGCCAATGATGACAAGTTTGATGTCTGGGCGCTGCGCTATCAAGGTCGGCATGCTTCGCTCAATGAATTCAGCCATGCCCTTGCGCTCACTCAATCTGCCAACACTCAGTAAGATGACCCGTCCTTCGGCGTCCGCCAGCTTACGGAATGCGCTCGAATCGAGCTGATGTCCTTCGGCGGGAAGCGTAACGCCGGGGTGCAGCAAGCCTATCTTGCGGCTGTCGATACCCACCTTCTCAGCAAGGCGCGTGGTGTTTTGACTAATCGAGAGAACCTGGTCGAAGCGTCGCAACATCGGTATGAATGACATACGGTCAAAAAAATTATCAGCGACGAGGTCTAGCCCGTATACGAAACACAGCGATTTCGCCCCCGCGACGCGCGCCGCAAACAAAGCTGCCGGCGCTGTAATGCTGCTGCCGGAGACGACCAGATCGGGAGCGTATTCTCTGGCCATGCGATATGCGTGGAACTGGGCAACGACAAGAAATGACACGATCGGGAAAAGCGGGACGGACGACACTGACGTGCCCGTCGAAACAAACTTCGCGCAGCCAGCAGGCCCAACGAGAGCCGTATCGTGATCGCGCGCAATCTCGGCGTATGCGTGATAGAGAAAACGCTCCATGCCTCCCGTCGTGGGCGGGAAATTGCGGGTAACGAATAGCACTTTCATGCGTTCATCATTATTGTTAGACAGGTGTGATTCGACCAGACGAGCACGTCGCGTAAATAAACTCGCCGTACATTCAGGTCGTATGCGATCTGGGCTTTGTCAACAGCCATAAATAGGTAGGACATAGCCAGTACGCAACCTTCAAAAACAAAATAGAGAATTTCTGCTTTAGAGAGCCTGGAGCGATGACTTCGGTTGCACCGAATTGCTCCGGGCTCTTGACCACGCGCATGGTGTAGTCGACATTCTCAAACCCAACCACCAGCTTCTTCAGCCCCCAGTAGGTCAGATGGTTTTCGTAGTAATACGTACCGCGACGAAGTAGCCTAAGGTAGAGATGAGACAATAATTTAGGCAGGATCGATAGAAATGGCAGCCTGTAATGCGGCTCAATGAGGCTTAGACGGTTCCCGGCTGTGAA
>JANMPY010000157.1:0-3237 GCA_031370095.1 Betaproteobacteria bacterium | reverse complement strand
GTCGCGATCTCGATGGGCGTGATCTGTTTACCGCCAATCAGCGGATTAAAATGCAGCAGCCATTCTTCGCTGAACAATCCGATATTGAGATAGACGCGATTCAACGCACCCAATGCGCCCACCGAGTCTGATCCATCCTTGAGGACGCGGGGCGAGAACACTGTGTCGGGTGCTACAAAAAATTGTGTCAATGGCCCGTCCTTGACGAAGTTATTGAACTGCATATTGTTCAGCCCGCCGCCCGACAGTGTTTCTTTACCAAATCGCTTTGCCTGCTCCAGCCGCGCACCCAGGCCATAGAGTGCATTCATCGTCCGCGGGTTGTTGATGTTGTCGCTGGAAATCATCGACGTGTCCAGCGCACCGGGTCGCGACGTATGGAAAAGCTGGTAGACGAAACTGGTCTCGTCTGCCTCCCATGAGAAGATGCGGTCGACCCAAAAATATTGCGCGCCGACGTTAGAACTCAGGTTCTCCCATTTCGGATTTTCCGGATCATCGGGCGGGCGAACCGGATTGGGCCCCACATGACAGAACCCGCAGGACATGCCTACGCGATAGGGGCGAACCAGATCCTTGGCGTTATAGTAAGCCGGGTCTTCGTAGTATCGGACCGGATCCCATTTCTTCCTGGCGGCCTCGTCGAAATCGGGGTTGTCGAACAACCGTAGTCCGACCACGCCCGTGGCGTAACCATAGTAGGAGCCGCGTGGCACGTTCCCACCGCGCGCGCCGACCTTGACGCCCGGATATTTGGCTTCGGACTCAAACGGATCCGCTGCACAGTTGCCCAAGCGCGCATCTAGCCACAAGCCATGCCGCTGCGCGTTCGGCCCGCTGGCTTTGGCAAAGCAAGGTTCGTTGACCAAGCCCAAATACTTCCAGCGACTGTCACGACTATATTTAAGCTTCGGGTGCGAGGAGAGCGTCTTGAGAAAGTCGAGATTGCCAGCAGTGGTATTAGCCAGCCCATTCCACATCCGGTCGTTGCCGCCGGTCCACACGATCCAGGTGTTACGACCTTTCACTTCTTCAGGCGTCAACGCGATGCCGCCATCCATATCGCGGAAATAATTTTCGTCCGCAGCTTTCAGGTCGGTAAGTGCAAGGCCCGCCCGCATCGGTTCATCAAGTACTTGCCCCGGCTGTAGTGAATCGCTGCGGCAACCTGGAAATGTCGATATCAGCAACACAGCGATCACCATCGACAGCGTTACACGCAGCGGAAATTTCTTCATGGTCGCGATTCCTTTCAGAGTTTTGTCACGTGCGCCAACACTGCCACCGCGTCGCCGAAAACCGGCACTGGGTTGGCGACCGTGGACAGAAAATCACCCGCCGTGTGGCTGCGATCGGTTTGCATGTCCACCTGCACCCGCATCGATAGCGAGCGACCACTGGCCACGTTGGGCGCGATCAAATCAAACGGGACACGTGCGCTGGGGCCAACCGGCACATTGCGCAGCACCTTCGTCGCGAGCACCACGGATGCCTGATCCTGCATCGACACGTCATGCAATTCGACCAACACGCGCGGGGCAACGCCTGACACCGCGTTGGCCGGGAAAACGATTTCTCCGCTGATCTGTCGTGTTGTGGGCATGGGTGGAATCCTCAGTGCGTTACGCACTCGTCCTCCAGCGCGCAAAGCTTGTCGGCAAGCGCCTTCGCAATCGGCTGTTCGGTGCGCTGCTCTACAAACAGCCACTGGCCAGCTGGATTGACTTCGAGGAATACATATTCCCCCTCGTCGGTGCGCCGCATGTCGATCGCGCCATACACCAGATTGAGGCGACGCATGAGCTTGCGTAACCGCGTTTGCACGGGGGTTGGCAAGGTGACAGCCTTCACGGTGCCCTCGCCCACCACCATGCGCATATCGACGGGATACGAGGTATTGCGTGCGTCTATTTCGGCTGCAAATATCGCGTCGCCGATCATGGTGATGCGCAAATCCACGCCAACGATATATTCCTGAAAAATCACCGGCGCGTAGCGCACCAGTTCAAGCCGGTCAAGATCCTCCTGCTCGACCAAACGCGTTTCGCGCCACTCCTGAATCGACGCCAAAAATGCCTTGAACACCACCTTGCCCGTGCCAATGCTCTGGACGAATTCGCGGGCAGCCTGCACTTGCGTGGTGACCAGCGTACGCGGCAACGCAAGCCCCAACTGATGCGCGACCGACCACTGATAGGGTTTGTGATGGGCCGCCGCGTCGGCTTCGCGCGGGTTGATCCACGCGCATCGCAATGAATCGAGCACGCCATGAATGGCTTGCGAGGTCTCGCTAAAGATGAAGGCACGATGCTGCTCTTTGGCAATCGACGGATCCACCTCGAAAGGGCGAACCCGTCGCCACCAGACGGCTTTTGCGGCGCTTAGATCGACGCTCCTGCCTTGTTGTTCGATCACAAATTTTGGCTCGCAATCATTGCTCCAGCGGGCTTGCAACCCGCACTTCGCGGGAAAATCCGACAGATCAATCTGCACCACTTCGCGGCCCGCGCGGGCGAGATGACCCGTCACCAGCGCGGTGTGTTCTTCCTCAGGATAAGAGACCACTAAAATCATGAGGCAACGCCGCCCGTCGTCAGACGCCTCCCTGCTGCAGTTGCGCGAGCGCCTGCACTGCCTGCTCGTATGCTTCGGCCAGCGCATCAGCTTGCTCCTGTGCTTCGGTATGCGCCGCCGCCAGTTGTTGCACTTGCTCCATCGCTTCTGCCAGTGGATCGCCCGGCATGGCACGGCTGCCGCCGGCCAGCACGAACGGCGTGGCCCCACCATCAAAACCTGGTCGCGGCGGAAACCCGCGGGGCCCGGGAAAGCCCGGATCGAAGCTGCCTTCTTTAATGGTGATCGGATCCTGGATTGGGTCTTTGCGCGTTTCCTTGATCGTGATCGGATCCTGAATCGGATCTTTGCGGACTTCCTTTGTTGTAAATATCGGATCACGGATGGGATCTTTGCGGATTTCTTTAACCGTGATCGGATCCTGGATCGGATCCTTGCGAACCTCCTTGGTCGTAAATACCGGATCTTGAATCGGATCTTTGCGAACTTCTTTGGCGGTGAATATCGGATCCGAGAGGGGATCTTTCGCCGCCTCCTTGATGGTCGGTTGCAGTCCGGGATACATGAGGCGCACGCCATTGATGTCGCCGGCCGACAAGCCGGTTCTCTGTCCCATCACCACACCGGCCGGCAATGGTTGTCGCGGCACGATCGTGGCTTGAC
>JANMPY010000120.1:0-2182 GCA_031370095.1 Betaproteobacteria bacterium | reverse complement strand
GGACCTGCGCGAATGATGATTGATTTCATGCTTTGCGTTATTTGCGTTGGGGCGATTGTTCCTGTGGATGCACTATTGTCGCGTAGTTGGCAGTTTAGAATGCGTGTCCGCTATCAATCTCACATATTTCTTTCCCATGTCCCAACTATTTTCTCCGTTATCGCTGCGTGAATTGACGTTCAAGAACCGCGTTTTTGTCTCACCCATGTGCCAGTACAGTTGTGTCGAAGGCATGCCGAACGAGTGGCACATGGTGCATCTTGGCTCGCGTGCGGTTGGCGGCGCGGCGATGGTGATGACGGAAGCCGCATCGGTGACGCCCGAAGGCCGCATTTCGCCGGAGGACGCGGGCATCTGGTCGGACGCGCATGCGGCGGCCTGGAAACCAATCGCAGCATTCATCAAGGCCCAGGGTGCGGTGCCGGCGATTCAGCTCGCGCACGCGGGCCGCAAGGCGTCTACATTCGCGCCGTGGCGAGGCCACGGAAAAGTCACTGCGGAGGCTGGTGGCTGGGAAGTGTTGGGGCCTAGCGATGCGCCGTTTTCATCGAGCTATCCGCTGCCGCAACAGATGACGGTCAATGAGATCAATGAGACAGTGGCGGCTTTTGTCGCCGCCGCGAAGCGCTCGATTGCAGCGGGTTTTGAAGTGGCGGAACTGCACGCCGCGCACGGCTATTTGCTTCACGAATTTTTGTCGCCGTTGTCGAATTTGCGCACCGATGAATACGGCGGCTCGCTGGAGAATCGCATGCGCTTTCCGCTGGCAGTGTGTGCCGCCGTGCGCGAAGTGTGGCCCCAACATTTGCCAGTACTGGTACGACTGTCAGCGAGTGATTGGTCGAGTGGCGGCTGGGATGTTGAACAGTCGATTACATTTTGCAAACGCCTGAAGGCTGTCGGCATTGATTTGGTCGATGTGTCCTCGGGCGGCAATGTGCACGACGCGAAAATGACGATTCGTCCCGGCTATCAGGTGCCGTTTGCGCGCGCCATTCGCGCCGGTGCCGAGATTGCAACTGGTGCAGTCGGCTTGATTACGCAGCCGGTGCAAGCCGAGCAGATCATTGCCGATGGCCATGCCGACTGCGTATTTTTGGCGCGCGCCATGTTGCGCGATCCTTATTGGCCACGCCACGCGGCGCTGGAATTAGGCGACGCGTTAGAATGGCCTGATCAGTACAAGCGCTGCGGTGTGAATGCGTTTGGCAAATGAAACGGGAGACAGCATGATTGACCTTTATTACTGGCCGACACCGAATGGCCACAAGATCACGATGTTCCTCGAAGAGGCGAAACTGCCCTACGTGCTCAAGGGCGTGAACATCGGCACCGGTGAGCAATTCCATCCTGATTTCCTCAAGTTCTCACCGAACAACCGCATGCCCGCGATCATCGATCACGCACCGACAGATGGAAAAAAAGCCATTAGTGTTTTTGAGTCGGGCGCGATTTTGCTTTATCTGGCGGGCAAGACCGGAAAATTCATCGCCAAAGATTTGCGCGGACAAGTTGAAACCCTGGAATGGCTGATGTGGCAGATGGGCGGTCTCGGGCCAATGGCCGGGCAGAATCATCACTTCAGCAATTACGCGCCGGAGAAAATTCCTTACGCGATCAATCGCTACGTAAACGAAACGTCGCGTTTGTACGGTGTACTCAACAAGCGCCTGAAGGATCGTGCCTTCATCACGGGCAAGCAATACACGATTGCCGACATGGCATCGTACCCGTGGATCATTCCGCAAAATCAGGGACAGGACATGAACGATTTCCCGCATCTGGCACGCTGGCATGCTGCCATCAAAGCGCGACCTGCGACCACGCGTGCGTACGCGCGTGGCAAAGAAGTGCGTGTGGAAAATGCGGCGACGATGTCGGACGCGCAGAAGAAAATTTTATTCGGTCAGGATAAAAACACCGTCAAGTGAGCACGCAGCCGGTAACGCTTGCCTGCTTGCGTCGATACGCGGTAACGCGTTCGCTGTTCGCGCCGTGTGCGCTTGAACACGCGATCAAAAAATTAGGCTACCTGCAAGCTGACCCGATTCGCGCGCCCGCCCGCGCGCAAGATCTGATTCTTCGTCACCGCGTCGTTGATTATCGCGTGGAGGACTTGGAAAAAAACTACGCCGCGTTGCCGCTGATCGAAGACTCGATTTACAACTACGGCTTTTTTCAT
>JANMPY010000081.1:0-1600 GCA_031370095.1 Betaproteobacteria bacterium | reverse complement strand
GTATCGGGCGGGACGCTTCACCCTCCGTCTTGCGATGCTTGGCGATATGTGCAACGTGTGCGATGTGTATTTACGCCAGATCACTTTTCAGACCCGATGGAATTCATCATACCCGTATTTTTTTGTAATTGGGAATATATTCCCAATTATTATTTTTTGATGGGTTTTGCCAAGGCAAATCCATTGCATATCGACACGCAGAACGCCATTTGGCGAGCCTTTCCGAGCATTTGTGCTCCAAACGCCCCGTCTATGCTCGGTTTTGCTATTTTTATGAATAGAAGATTAAATATGAAATGCGGTAATGCAACTCACAAATCAGCCCATTTACCAAGGACAAAACCATGCGCAAATTTTTCATTTCGTTGGTCACCGTTAGTTTCTTGTACATAGGCGCGGTTTCAGCGCAAGGCATGCCCATCAGCACCGACGGCACCGATCCGAAGACGTGGAATCCAAACTTGGACGCATTGAAAGCGGGCGCAAAGAACCACACGGTGATCTATGAAGATAAGGAAATCCGCGTGCTTTCCGTGACCGTCCAGCCGGGTGAGGTCGAGGTGGCGCATCACCATCAGTGGCCAAGCGTGATCGTGTTTGACCGGCCCACGAAGCGGGAAAACCGCGACGCCAAAGGCAATTTGCTCACGCCTAAAGGCAGTCCCGACGCGAAGCCCGAGCTGCCCCTGGTTTTTCGTGTGCCGCCGGAAGCCGCACATTCGGTGACCAATCTCGATACGACGCCAATGCACCTGATCCGTGTCGAGTTCAAGAATGGGTTTCCGAAGCAACCGTAAAATTGGCTTCTTAAAAATCAGGCTAAGAACGTGAGCGACGAAGACAAACCAACGCAATGGCGACAGCACGGCGTGCGCGTCATCCCCGCCGATTCGCTCGACGGCAACACCGCGCAAACACCAGGCATGTCGCGCGCAGCGGCGGTGAATTTTGCGAGAGTGGGCGCCGAAAAAATCTGGGCGGGCACGGTGACGATTCATCCCAACGCCAAAACCGGCGCGCATCATCATGGCCCGGTGGAAAGCGTGATCTACGTATTGAAAGGCCGTGCGCGCATGCGCTGGGGTGAGCGGCTGGAATTCATCGCCGAAGCAGGTCCCGGCGATTTCATCTACGTGCCGCCTTACGTGCCGCATCAGGAAATCAACGCCAGTGAAAACGAAGCGCTGGAGTGCGTGTTGTTGCGTAGCGGACAAGATCCGGTGGTGGTGAATCTCGATATCGCATCAGCAGAAAATCCCGAGGCGGTGTACTGGGTGGATAACATTCATCCGCATCCCTGATTTACGCAGCTTGGGGATGGCCATCAGGTCATATTTCAATATTGCGGCGCTGCAGTCAGCAGTATCAAGGCGCGCCGATCGCCATAATCATTGCCGCACGCTGGGCGTTGCGCTGCTGTCGCTCAAAGCAAAAGCGCGGAGTACATCGGGTCAACTCGCCACCCGTTACGTCTTCAATCCAAACACATCCCGCGGATTGCGCAGTTCGGCAATATCTTCCAGTCGCGCCTTCACCAGTTTCATGAAATTGGGATGCGTAAAAATATAAAACTGCTTGTCGCGAATCGCATCGAACGTGA
>JANMPY010000048.1:0-3423 GCA_031370095.1 Betaproteobacteria bacterium | reverse complement strand
ATCCGTGCGGGACTCGGTGTCGGTATCGTGTTGCTGTTCGTTTTTTACTACATCGCGCTGGATAGCAGAACGGCGCTGGACAATCGGGGCTTCTTGTCGTTCTTCCAGCAACTGGAGCTACAGGCATACGACGCGCGATTGCTGTCGACGATGCCTGAAAAAATTGATCCGCGTGTGGTCATTATCGACATTGATGAAAAAAGTATTGCTGCTGAAGGCCGGTTTCCGTGGGGGCGAGACAAGTTAGCCACGCTAGTCTCGCAGGCATTCGAAAACTATAAGGTTAAGGTTCTCGGCTTCGACGTATTTTTTGCGGAGGCTGATACCAGTTCAGGCCTCGCGAATCTGGAATTATTGGGACAGACGTCGTTTAAGACAAACACCGAGTTCCAGGAAAAACTGGTGGAGTTGCGGCCATCACTTGATTTCGATGCACGGTTCGCAGAGACCATCAAAAAGTATCCTGTAGTGCTTTCTTTTGCTGGCAATAGTCAGCGCGCCGGGCTGGAAAAACTCGCGCTCGGTGCACTTCCGCCTCCGGCGTTTTCAGTGACGACGTTTAATAATCGCTCGATTTCATCATTGGAAATCGATGGCTACAGCGGCAATCTGAAAATGCTGCAAAGCGCTGCCTCCGCAACAGGCCATATCCTGCCGATGATCGATTTCGACGGTGTCACGCGACGACTCCCGCTCTTCATCAAATTCAAGGATGGCTATTACGAATCCTTATCGCTGGCGATCTATCGTGCCTATCTTGACAACGAGCCGATCAAGGTTGTGCTGCGCGAAGACGAGGGCGACAACCGTCCCAAAATAAAACACGTCGAGTTGCGTAGCACCACGGTGCCGCTTGACGACGATGGTTCTGCGCTGATTCCGTTCCGTGGAAGGAGCCCGATGTACCGCTACGTCTCGGCGACAGATGTGATTCGCGGCAATTTGACCAAGGGCGAGCTTGAGGGAAAAATTGCCTTGGTCGGCACGTCCGCACAAGGCCTGTTTGACCTTCGCTCCTCTCCGGTTGGCGAGGTCTATCCCGGTGTGGAAACGCACGCCAATATGTTATCGGGTTACCTCGACAATAGTCTTAAACAAAAACCGCACTTCGAGGCCGCGATCAAAGCGCTCATGATTTTGTTGATCGGTTTGCCTTTGGCGGTCGCGTTGGTAAAGATGAATCCACTCGTTGCGACCATCACTATTTTGGCATCGATGGCGGTGGTGACAGCCTTCAATATGTATTGGTGGTATCAGGGTTATGTGTTGCCACTGGCGATGCCGCTGCTGTTGATCGGGACGCTGTTTTTGCTCAACATGGCGTACGGCTTTTTCATTGAAGCGCGTTCACGTCGGCAGATCACCGGCATCTTTGGGACTTACGTGCCGAAGGAGTTGGTTGCGGAAATGGCCAAAGATCCCGGCACCTATTCGACCAAGGGCGAACTCCGCAACATGACGGTACTTTTTTCTGACGTGCGCAATTTCACCACCATCTCCGAGGGTCTGGCACCAACCGAATTGACGGCGATGATGAATGCGTACCTCACGCACATGACCGAGACCATTCAAAAGGATCGTGGCACTATCGACAAATACATCGGCGACGCGATCATGGCTTTTTGGGGTGCGCCGCTGAAGGATGAAAAGCACGCGGAGCACGCGCTGAATTCGGCGCTGGCCATGCAGAAACAGGTGAAAGAAATCGGCCCCGATTTTATCAAACGCGGCTGGCCGAAACTGGAGATTGGCGTCGGGCTCAATTGCGGCATGATGAACGTCGGCGACATGGGCTCGACTTTCCGCCGCGCCTACACCGTGCTGGGCGATGCGGTGAATCTGGCGTCGCGCCTGGAGGCGCTCACCAAGGAGTACGGCGTCGGCATTCTCGTGACGGAAAATATTGTCAACGCCGTGCCTGGTGTCGTTTATCGTGAGCTGGATCGGGTACGCGTCAAGGGAAAACTTGAGCCGATCACTATTTATGAGCCGATTGGTCAGCAAGGCGAAGTACCGAATCAATTGCTCGAAGAGATTGATCGCTTCCATCGCGCGTTGCAGCGTTACCGCGAACAGCGTTGGGATGACACGGAAGCGACGCTTGTAAAGCTGATGGACGCCGATCCAAAACGCAAGGTCTATCGCGTCTACATGGATCGCGTAGCCGCCTTGCGCGCAAAACCGCCGGGAGGGAATTGGGATGGCGTGTTTACGTTTACGACCAAGTAATCTTGTTACCCAATCATTTTATTTTTTGAAACGTTATTTTCACCCTGCCCTCAATAAATGCTCAGCTATCCGTACGAAATTCCTCCCGCACCCGGTGAATCCATTCTTGTCGCACCCGGTATTTACTGGATTCGCATGCCGCTGCCGTTCGCGCTCAATCACATCAATCTGTGGCTACTCGAAGACAACGATGAAGCTGGTGAAGGCTGGACCATCGTCGATACCGGCTATGGCGTTGCGGCCACGCACGATCTATGGGAAAAGCATTTCGCAGGCGTGATGGGCGGTAAACCCGTCAAGCGCATCATTGTCACCCACTATCACCCCGACCACGTCGGCTGCGCATCGTGGCTGCACGAAAAAACCGGCGCACCGGTGTGGATGACGACATCGGAATATTTATCAGCGCACGCGGCGGCCGAAGACGTCGCCGGATTTGATCGCGATAACTCCGCGCGGCTGTTCATCGCGCACGGCCTGGCCAAACTGCGACCGGAGTTTGCAGAGGCGCAAAAAACCCGCACGGCAGCCTACAAGCGCGGTGTGCCGACGCTGCCAAAACAATATTTCCGGATCATGGAAAACGATGTCATCCGCATCGGCGCGCGCGACTGGCGTGTGATCACCGCGTTTGGGCACGCTCCAGAACACGCGACGCTGTATTCCGCCGACGACCATATTCTGATTTCGGGCGATCAGGTGTTGCCACGCATCACCACCAATGTCGGTGTGTGGGGCAACCAGCCGGAGGCGAATCCGCTGAAATTATTTCTCGACAGCATGAGCAAGTTCGAGCCGCTGCCTAACGACACGTTGATATTGCCGTCGCACGACCGCGTTTTTTCAGGGTTGCACGAGCGACTGGTCATGCTGCGTGATCACCACGCGCTAAGGCTCGCCGAATTGGAAACCGCCATCAAGACGCCAAAAAATGCGGCAGAAATATTGCCGGTGTTGTTTCACCGCCCGCTTGATGAGCATCAATTGGTGTTCGCCATCGGCGAGGCGATTGCGCATTTGCATTTTTTGTGGCGCGCCGGGCGGGCAACGCGCTCAGTCAATGCCGAAGGTATTTATTTGTTTCAGGCAGTGCCACAGGCATAATTTTCGCCAGCCACTGGCCGCGTTAATCCTTAGGCGGCTCAGCGACAGGGATGGTCAAGGCGAACGTTGTTCCGTGTTCACCAACGAATG
>JANMPY010000646.1:0-1903 GCA_031370095.1 Betaproteobacteria bacterium | reverse complement strand
GGCGAAAACCGCACCGTGCGGCAGAAGGCTTCGAACTCCCCCAGAATCGGCTCCAGCATCGACGAGTGCGCTGCAACCTCGATGTGAATGCGGGTGCATATCTGCATTTCTCAGGTGACAGCAGTAAAGTGCATTTCGCGTTGGGTGATGAATTGTTCAGCCGCGAACTAAAAAATGCCTTCACGTTTGTGGACGGCGCACCGAAGGAATTGCCGAAACCTGCGGAGCTTGGCGTGAAAATCGGCTTTCGTGAAACCGCGAATAAGCCAAGTGCCGTGACGGTTATTTCCGGCGCGCGCATCGTCACCATGAAAGGTGACGAGGTGATCGACGATGGCCGCATCGTGGTGAAAGACAATCGCATTGCAGCGATTGGCAAGGCCGCCGACGTATTGACTCCTGCAGGTGCCACCGTGATCGATGCGCGCGGCAAAACAATTATTCCCGGCATTGTCGACGTGCATTGGCACGGCGGCATGGGCGAAAATCAAATCATCCCGCAACAAAGCTGGATCGATTACGCGTCGCTGGCCTTTGGCGTCACGACGATTCACGATCCGTCCAACGACACGGCGACGATTTTTACGCACAGCGAAATGCAGCGCGCGGGAAAAATTGTCGCTCCGCGCATTTATTCGACCGGCACCATTCTCTACGGCGCAAAGGCCAACGTGAGCGCGTTGGTCAATAGTCTCGACGATGCCTTGACACATATGAAGCGCATGAAGGCGGCCGGTGCAACGACGGTGAAAAGCTATAACCAGCCGCGTCGCGATCAGCGCCAGCAAATCGTTGAAGCCGCGCGCCAAACCAGCATGATGGTGGTGCCCGAAGGCGGCGCGCTGTTTCAGCACAATATGAACATGGTGATCGATGGTCACACCGGTATCGAACACGCGTTGCCCGTTGAGAAGGTTTACGACGACGTGAAACAACTCTGGTCGAAGACGCAGGTCGGCTACACGCCGACGCTGGTGGTGGGCTACGGCGGGCTGGACGGCGAACATTATTGGTATGCACGCAGCGATGTGTGGAAGCATCCGCTGCTCTCGCGTTACGTGCCGCGTACGGTGCTGGAGCCGCGCAGTGTGCGTCGCATGACCGCTCCTGATGAAGATTTCAATGTCATCAAAGTTGCGCGCACCGCGACTGAACTGCAACGCGCCGGGATCAATGTGAACGTCGGCGCACACGGCCAGCGCGAAGGTCTCGGCGCGCATTGGGAAATGTGGACGCTGGCGCTGGGCGGCATGACGCCGCTCGAAGCGATCCGCGTCGCCACATTGAACGGCGCGAAATATCTTGGCATGGATAAGGATATTGGCTCGCTCGAAGTCGGCAAGCTCGCCGATCTCGCGATCATCAATGGCGATGTAGTCGAAGATATTCGTCAGTCGGATCGTTTGACGCACGTGATGGTTAATGGACGTCTGTACGAATCGGCAACGATGAACGAAGTCGGCGCAACACCAAAAGCGCGGAAGCCATTCTTTTTTGAGAACAGCAGCGGCGCACCGATGCCGGTGGATACGCAAAGCTTTAGTCACGGTGATGGCGACGGGCATTAGTGGGAACTTCTAAAAACCCTGTCGTACCGGCGAAGGCCGGTATCCAATTTTTATAAATAACGGATACTGCTGGCAAACTTGGATCCCGGCCTTCGCCGGGAAGACAATTTCGAGGTTTTTAGAAGCTCCTTAGTGCATAGAGCGCCATTCTGCGCGCTTTCCAGACTGAAAATGATCCGGGAGGCGCGCCAGTGCTAGTGTTTTTAACCGCCGAGCTATCGGCGTCAACATAACAACGCCACAATCGTTTCACGCCGCACACGGAACAGAAGATGAAAACTGCCTTCGCGAAATTCGCCGCATTTATCTCAATCGCTTTCATCGTCCAACCCGCG
>JANMPY010000440.1:0-4037 GCA_031370095.1 Betaproteobacteria bacterium | reverse complement strand
GACTTCATCAATATCCAGAAAGCGATACTGAATCATCGGGTAAGTGCGAATAGCCTCCGTCATCATTTCCCGGTCACGTGCGTGAACCAGAATCGACACCTCCAGCGTATCGCCGCTGGCAAAAAAACGCAGGCTGTCCAGGTACTGCCAAGTCCTGCTGGTCTCGGCCGCGATCAATTCGCCTACCGGCTGGCCGACGTCGAATATGATGGGTGTAAGACGACTGAATTTGATTTGCTTGTTTTGAAAGTAAGTCTGACGCAGCCCAAAATCCGGCACGATCGACACGAGCAGCGTGTGCTTGAAAAAAGCGTTGAGTGCGCCGAGCAGTCTTCCGGAAAGAACCGCAGACGAGTAAATGCCCTCCAACGGCACGCCTGCGCGCTCAAGCACCGCCAATAACGGCTTTAGCAATTCAGGGTTGGTGACAGCATGGTAGAGCACTTTGTCATCGCGCCGACCCTGCGCCTCGCGCCCCTGAATGATTCCATGCCGAAACGGACTTGCCCGGTAGAGCTGCGATAACTTCCGCGCCATCACCGAGTCTTGGTCATTGCCACGAAGGTGCGGTACTGTTTCGAGACGAAAATCTTCTTCAATCAAGTCGGTGACGACGTGCGTCGAGATGTCCCGGTGCTTGTCGACGTACTCTATGAACGCTGGTAATTCAAGTTCGGTTGCGCCGAACACATCGCGCTCAACAATCGCGCCGCTCCTCCAGATGAGGGCAACCAGCTTATCGTTCGTCAGATATAGAAATTGTTTTGTCACGGTGCTTGCTAAAACTTGATCTTGCTAATAACGTCGTACATCGGCAGGAAAATCGTGACCAATATTCCGATCAGCACGCCACCCAACAAGACGGTCAGCAACGGCTGGATCATTTCCTGGAGCTTACTCATGGTTTCTTTGACTTCGCGATTGTAAAAGTAGCTTACGTTCAACAATGCCGTGTCGAGTGCGCCGGTCGTTTCTCCCACTTTCAGCATACGTAATACCAGCGGGGGAAACAGCCGGACATTCTGGAAGGCCTGTGTGATGCCGGTGCCTTCGTTGATTTCGCGACCGATACGCACGAGACCCTCTTCGATCACGCGGTTGCCGACGATTTTTTCGGAAACATGAATACAGTCGAGCACGGCGAGCCCCGACTGGTACATCAGTGCAAAGTAGGTTGAAAATCGGGCAAGAATAATCTTGTTCAACAGCGGACCCATAATGGGTAATTTCAGCATCAGACCGTCAACGCGATACTTGGCGTCATCATTGGTTTTGACGATGACCACCAGCGCGATGATGGCCGCAATGGGAACGCCGATGAACAGGTACCAATATTTACTCATTACCGCAGAGACCGCGATCAGTGCCATCGTCGATGCGGGTGGATTCGGCGTGAGCGCTTTCATCGTGGCACCAAGCTGCGGCACCAGAAAAACCATCAACATGAACACCACCCCGAAGATTACGGTGCCCGCAAAGATCGGATACATCATTGCTTTTTGCACTTGGGCAGAGAGCTCATCCTGCCATTTCAGATTTTCGGAAAGCTTGGATAGCACTTCGGGTAACTGCCCCGCTTGCTCACCGGTGCGAATCAGCGCAACGAACACCTGATCAAACGCCTGCGGGTGGCTGGCCATCGCGTCGGATAATTTCAAGCCGCCCTCGATGTCCTCGAGGATGCTGGCAATGATTTGCCTGAAGCCGGTATTGTCAACGGTGTCACGCAGGTCTGAGAGTGCTTCGATGATCGGCACACCGGCGCGCATCAATTGGTCCATGTGAAAACAGAAAGTGATCAGTTCCTTCCGGGATACCTTGCTCGAACGCATCATTGCGGATTTTTTGATCGACTCGAACGTGATCAAGTCGAGCCCCATGCGTCTCAACCGCAGCTCAAGATCCACCGAATTAGTCGCATCGATGCTGCCCGACATGATCTGCCCGACGTCGTCAATAGCGCGATATGAAAACGATGCCATTTATCTAGCCTACGCGATCTGTCAAATCAACAATGCGGGAAATTTCATCCAGACTGGTTTGCCCATCAATCACGCGCGAAATAGCGTCTTCGGCCAAGGTGCGAAATCCGGTTTTGCGTGCGGCTTCGCGAATTTCGCGCCCGGTTGCCCGGCGCGCAATCAATTCATCCATGTCGCCGTCCATTTTAAATAATTCCATGATCGCAACGCGGCCTTTGTAACCGGTGTTGTCGCAGAGATCACAACCAACCGCGCGAAATATTTGACCTCTCCACTCGGCATCGACCCCAAGTACCCGCCTCGTCATCGGATCCTCAGGATGATACGGCTCCCGGCAATGCAGACAAAGCCTGCGCATCAAGCGCTGCGCGACGACGCCGATAATATTTCCCGCCATGATGTCCGGTAATACACCCAAGTCCTGCAAGCGCGGGATCGCACCAATGGCCGAGTTGGTGTGCAATGTCGAATACACCTGATGGCCGGTCATCGCGGCGCGGAATGCCATTTCGGCTGTTTCCTGGTCACGTATTTCGCCGACGAGTATGACGTCCGGATCCTGGCGCATCATTGAGCGGATACCGGTTGCAAAATCGAGTTTGGCGGTTTCATTCACCGACGTTTGCCGAATCATCGCCATCGGGTATTCAACCGGGTCTTCGAGCGTCATGATGTTGACGCCTTCGGTATTGACGTGATTCAAGATTGAGTAAAGCGTGGTGGTTTTGCCGGAGCCGGTTGGACCGGTGACCAGAATGATGCCTTCGGGCCGCGCGATCATCAAGCGCAGCATCTTCAGCTCGTTGTCCTGGAGGCCCAAATCTTCGAGAGCGACGATGCCTTTTTGTCGATCAAGAATACGCAGCACCACATTTTCGCCATGGGTCGTGGGTTGCGCGGAGACGCGAAAATCGATCGAGCGCCCCGATAGCGTCAACGATATACGGCCATCTTGCGGAGCCCTCGACTCTGCGATATTCATGCCGCTGATCACCTTCAAACGCACCACCATCGCCGACCAGTAATTTTTGTGCAGCGAGCGAATCTGGCGTAACACGCCGTCGATGCGATAGCGGATGCGCAGGAAACCCTGCTCGGGTTCGAAGTGAATATCGGACGCGCCGCGCTTCACACCATCGCTAAGCAAGGCGTCAACGAGCCGAACCACCGGCTGGCTATACTCTTCAAAATCGGTGGTGATACTTTGATAGTCAATTTCCCCGGTCTCGATTTCGTTCAGGATGCCGTCAATGGATAGCTCAAAGCCGTAATGCTGCTCGATGCCAATGGAAATATCGGACTCTCGGGCCAGCACTTGCTCAATGCGAACGTCGTCCTTGATCAGCGCCCGAATCTGGTCCAGCGCCACGACGTTGGACGGGTCAGCGACAGCAAGCAACAACTTTCGGGTCTGCGCATCGTAGTCAACGGGCAACACCTGATAGCGGCGCGCGACGTCTTTCGGCACCATCGACAGCGCAGCATGATCGATAATCGTATTCGATAAATCGATGGCTACCTGGCCAAGACTTTCCGACAGCGTGTCGCGAATGGTTGCTTCTGTGACGAAGCCAAGCCGCACAAGAATTTTGCCCAGCGGCGTTTTGAATTTTCGCTGCTCCGTCAGCGCGATATTGAGTTGATCTTGCGAAATCACACCGCGCCCGAGCAGCGTCTGCCCAAGCGGGAGCTGCGCAACCGGCAAGGTCATTTCGTTCATGTCTTTGGAGCCTGGTCTGTCATCCATTTGCGTGCTGCATCAACTTGGGTCTTTGATTGTATCAACCGGACTTCCATTCTGAACCAAAGTTCGCCATACAATCGGCCATGATGTGCTGAAAATGGCTGGGCAATGACCCTATCCAATCAATCATGCGCCAGTAAAATTGGCTCCGCTCAATTGCTGCGTCCGGTGTCGCCACTGAGTTCCCTGATTCGCCTGGCGACGGTCGTGCGGTCGAATTGCCCGCCGCCTTTTGCCACCACAATCGCCTCGGCTTTGCGGTAGTAGTCGAGGGCAAGGCGCGTTTGGCGCAACTGATCCAGACTGACCGC